>CAZXIO010000145.1:0-1507 GCA_964640805.1 uncultured Candidatus Peribacteria bacterium | reverse complement strand
CATTTTCAGATCCCGCTCGAACCGGACGGGAAGGGGAGCCACTGGTTCAAAGTGACGAGCGCCATGGAAAAAAAGGCTGGAGTGAAGGCGGGGACGAAGGCAGAGCTGGCGATGGAGCCGGTCGAAAAATGGCCGGAACCCGCGGTGCCGCCGGATTTGAAGAAGGCTCTCGCGGCCGACGCAAAGGCACACACCGTATGGATATCTACCACGCCGATGGCCCACTGGGATTGGGTCCGCTGGATCCGCTCAACCAAAGAGCCGGAAACGCGCAAGAAGCGGATCGCAGTCGCATGCTCGAAACTCCGGAGCGGAATGCGAAGGCCGTGCTGTTTTAACCGCAGTATGTGCTGCGAGCCCGCTGTATCGAAGAATGGAGTGCTGCTTGAACCGCAAAAGCAAAATGAAGATGCTTGACAAATATCAATATTATAACAATAATATCCATATGGGAATTATCAGTCCTGAAGCGACGCTTGAATCGATTATCGCAAGCCCGGATGCCCACTGCGACGACGCATTGCAGTACGTCCTTGATGCATATGGTCGCCTGCCAATTCTGCAACTACTGACTGACATTGAAAAAACAGGACGTGCACTCTGTTTCAATTGGCATGAATATTTGCTGGGAAAAATGCCTTTCACAGCCTGTCCGCTGCGCAAGTACAACAACGTCTGCAGTCATCAGGGGCAGGCCGACAGACGGGTGGCCAATACGATCGGAGAGGAGCAAAAAGTGCAGGAATTCTCCGCGGGCTTCTATCATGCCGGACTGTATGTACTCGAAAAATACGGCAAGACCGTCTCGACGGAAAAAGGAGAAGTTGTGACGCACGATCTGATTGAAAATTGGACCCGTGAAGCCGGAGCCGTGGACGGCCCCGCATACGAAGAATATACGCGCTTCAACGATCATGACATCACGCAGGGAGGCAAACATCCTTCACTGGAAGCGCGCGAGGAGGGCCGGCATCCGGTATTGAAACAGGCATTGAGTCTTCCTGTTCTCAAAAATGTGATCAACACCTGCAAGGATCATTGTGAGGCGCCGATGGACTCCATCCGTGATGCCGTTGCGGGAGGTCTTCGGGAACTTTTGGGCATGCAAGTGGCGTGATTCTTTACGCCAACACCACAACCTCTCTTCCCTCCGCCGGAAGACTCTTCACCTTATATTCGTTCACTGTCTCTTTCACTCCCATGCTCTTCGAGATGGCGTCGAGGTCGGCTTTGTTTTTGGAGGGAATCACAAGGAGGACGCGCGGGTCGAACTCATCGACGAGCCGCTGCACCAGCTTGGGGTCTTCGCCGGGAACCGCGAGCACATCGATGTCGCCCACGGATTCAAATTGTTTGTCGGTCCAGTCGCGGAGAGGGGAAGAGAGCATCCCGCAGCGCGTGCCGTCGGCCTCGACGACATAGGATATTTGCTGGCCTTCATCGTGCCCCACGCCGCGGATGGAGACCTCGTACTCGTTGTATTCGCCCGGCCAGGAGATGACGTCGG
>CAZXIO010000144.1:0-1611 GCA_964640805.1 uncultured Candidatus Peribacteria bacterium | reverse complement strand
AGCCCGGGGCCCGACTTCGTGATGGTCACGCGCAACAGTCTCGTGGGCTCCCATCGCGCGGGAATCCTGACCGCACTCGGCATCGCGCTGGGCATGAGCGTGCACATCGCGTACTCGATCCTCGGCATCGGCTTCGTGATCGCACAGTCAATCATGCTCTTCAATCTGATCAAGTTCGCGGGCGCCGCGTATCTGATCTACATCGGCGCAAAGGCGCTCTTTTCGCGACGGGCAGCGGAAAAAACTGATCAGCCGACGGCACCGACCTCACGCCTCACCGACTTGCAGACCTTCCGGATGGGATTCGTCTGTAACGTCCTCAACCCCAAAGCCACGCTCTTCTTCCTTGCACTCTTCACGCAGGTAATCGCGCCCGGCACTCCGCTTGCGGTTCAATTGATATACGGCGCAGTGATGATGAGTACCACGTTCCTGTGGTTCGCACTCGTGGCCTCCGTCCTGTCACTCCCATTCATCAAAAAGCCCTTCGAGCGGATCATGTCCGGTCTGGAGCGCGTCACCGGAGCCGTGCTGATTGCTCTGGGAGTCAAATTGGCGCTGGCATCGCGGGAATGAGTAACCCCATCAACCGAGAATCACTCCCGCGATCAGGAAATAGATCACCAAACTGAGAATGTCCTGCACGATCGTGGCCATGGGCCCCGATGCGTTCGCCGGATCGGCGTGAAACCTGCTGAGTATCCATGGAATCAGCAATCCCGTGACGATGGAAGAGGCGACGGCTGCGAAGAGTGCAGTGGCAAGGACGATGCTCACACGGGCATCCACGCCGAACAGGAGCGATGCGCCGAGCAGGAAAATCGAACACAGAACGGCGATGGACCCCACGACGAGGATCTGTCGCCACAGGTACCGCGCGAACGGAATTTTGCGGTCCATGGCGAGGTCGCGGATGATGAACGCTTCCGTCTGCGTTCCCACGGCGTCGCTCATATACACAATCAGCGGGATGAACGTGGCGAGGATCAAATTCTGCTTGAGCGTGGCCTCGAAGAAGCCCACAACTTGAGCTGCGAGAATGCCGCCGAGAAGGCCGAGCAGGAGCCACGGCAAGCGGTGGAGAATGGAAATATGGATGGGCAACGTCAGCACGTTATCGAACATCGGGTGCTCGTGATGGACACCGGAGCGCCTGAGTAAATCTTCGTGTGTTTCCTTGTAGAGAATGTGGAGGAGGACGTCGCTCGGGATCGCACCCAAAAACACGTGATCGCGGTCCACCACCGGCACGGCTTTGATGCCGTGCTTGAGCGCGATGTACGCGGCACGCTCCTGATGCGTTGCGGGATGCACGTACAGCAGCTCGCTGCGCCTGCAGAGCGTCCCGATATGCGCATCATGCGGATGGCGGAAGAGATCCCGCAGCGACAGCACGCCCGTCAGTTTGCGGCTGTCATCAAGCACGTACACGTACTGCATGCCCTCGGTGCTGTTGGCCTGTTCCCTGAGCATCGCAAACACTTCCCCCACCGTTGCATCGGCGAGAGCGGTCGGGACTTTGATTGTCATCCGGCTGCCGGCGGAGTCTTTCGGGTACGTCATTTCCTCTTATTATAGCAGTTTTCGGGGCCTCCGTCATCCGTTTGATTG
>CAZXIO010000143.1:0-1660 GCA_964640805.1 uncultured Candidatus Peribacteria bacterium | reverse complement strand
CTATTTCCCTATTTCATGACGTCATCGTCCTAGACGAATTGGACTTTGACTTCCTTGCCAAGGACGCGGGCGAGCTTGACGATCGTGCGCAATGATAAGCTGCCGTTCTTCGGACTCTCCAGCCGCGAGACCATCTGCTGGGACGTATGGAGCCGCTTCGCTAACTGTCGCTGCGTCAGTCCTTGCTTCTGGCGCAAATGCGCGACTTGAACGGCCAGCTCCACAAACGGTCCTTCTTCCTCGTAAGCCCGCCGAACAACAGGGTCCTTGAGCTGCTCTTTGAGAAAGTCTTGAAATGAGCTCGAGCGTTTCATGTTCCTTCTCCCGATGGGCGACTGAGCCAATCGTGCATCAAGCGCTCCGCCCGATCCAATTCCTGCGCGGGCACCGGGCCGGTCTTCTTCAGGAATCCATGCGTAATCACGATCTGCTTGCCGGCAAAAAAGTACAAGAATCGATACTGTTGACCGCTGAACACGATCCGCAACTCACGAATCTTTCCCCGGACGACGTCCGCATAAGGCCGAGGTAATGTTGGGCCGTGGGTTGCCAACTCCTGAATCCAGCGCAACGCTTTCCCTTGGACCTTCGCCGGCAATTCTTTCAAGAACTCTTCGGCAAAACACTCTTCTCGCGGACTTCGGTAAGACACAACCTTATACACTTCTCCCGATGTGCTTAATGATACACTATTTTTGATGTACTATCAATACGCCTCCGATGAACGTGGCGCCCCCTAGCCAGGCCGATGGACCGTTGCCTAGCCGTTCGTCGGGAATTCCGTATCCTGTCCCCGGAATTCCCCGGGATGCCTGTCCCCACGTGCCTGGCACCTTTCCGGCCTTGACGGGATTCATGCCGCGCCGTATACTCGTCGGTGGAGGCTCGAAGATGCGCATTCCGACGGTGTCATATGCTAAGCTGCAACGTCGATACGGGGGCAAGTTCATTGCCAGAACGAACGGCAAAGTGCTCGCCAGCGGCGCCACGTACCCCAAGCTGCTCCAAGACATCCGCAAGCGTCGACTGGACCGCCTCGCATTGATCGTCGGCTACGTCCCCCCCAAGAACGCCATCTGCATCTACTAGATGGCGGTGGAGTTTTCGCTCGGCACCAAGGTCATTTCTCTTGGCCGCGTCGTCGATCCGGTTATCCCCATTCACATCCGCACGGTCCGCGGGTATCTGCCATTCGACGTGCTGCTCGATACGGGTGCTGACTGCTCGATGATCCCCGCGTCCATTGCGGAAACAGAGCTTGGGGTAACCCTCGCTCGACTGCCGCAGGACCTCTTCTTCGGCATCGAAGGGGCTGGGGTGCGCGTCTATCGCGGATGGTTGCCGATCAAGATTGGCCCTCATGCGCTGCGCGTCCGGTGCGTGTTCTCCACTCGCGAACATACACCGTTAATCCTCGGCCGCATGGATGTGTTCCGACATTTTTCCATCACATTCGACAACCGCCGCCACACCGTTCGCTTCACCAAGATCTCCCGCTAGTCGCTTCTGCACGGCCCACCGAAACAGAGAACCGTCCCCTATTCCCTGAGAAGTGACTGTCACTTTTTGGGCCTCCAGGTGACAGTCACTTCGTGGTGACAGTCACCTGGGATGCTGGGAATTGCGTATCCTGTCCCCGGAATTCCCTGTCCCCGGAATT
>CAZXIO010000142.1:0-1845 GCA_964640805.1 uncultured Candidatus Peribacteria bacterium | reverse complement strand
CCGAAATACTTTGCATCCACCACCAGCTGCAATACGAACTGGAAAATTCTGGCCGCGCCACGTGGCCGCGATAGCGGCTTTACGTGGTGCTGCGACTGCCCCAAATGCGCCTTCGTCTTTGCGCTCTTCGCGGCCTTCCTGCCCAAAAAAACATTGCTGGAAATCTTCGGGAAGAACGTTTTCGACAACGCCGATCTCCTGCCCGTGTACAAAGAACTCTTCGGCCTGCAGGGAACAAAACCATTCGAGTGCGTGGGTACACCGGAGGAGACTTCCTCTGCGTTCCTGCTTGCCCACAAGCGCGGCGAGCTGGAGAACACACCCGCGATGAAGCTTTTTGTAGAAAAAGTCCTGCCCACGATCAAGAACGGCGATACATTGGTCAAAGAGATGCTGACTTCGTCCCCTGATCACGCAATCCCCTCTCAGTTCCTTTCCGCTTTGCCCTGATGCGTATCGGTGAGTTGAGCGGCAAGAAGGTCTGCATCCTCGGCTTCGGCAGAGAGGGTCAGGCGACACTCAGGATGCTCGAAAAACACGCACCAACAGCAAAAATTACCATTGCTGACCGGAATCTCGAGCTACAGGCCACGAGCCACGAGCTACAAGCCGGTCCGGACTATCTCAAAAACCTTTCCCGCTTCGATTTCATCATCAAATCCCCCGGCATCCCGCCGCAGCCGGAACTCGACGCCATCCGCAAAAAAATTACGTCAGGGACTCAGATCTTCCTCGACTCGATCAAAGATACCGGTGCGATCGTGATCGGCGTCACGGGATCCAAAGGCAAAAGCACGACATCGACCTTGATCTACGAGCTCCTCAAAGCCGGAGGCAAGCGCGTCTTTTTGATCGGCAACATCGGGAAACCGTCGATTGAGTACATCGATGAAGCAAAAAAGGACGTGTATTTCGTCCTCGAGATGAGCAGCTATCAGCTGATGGACCTCACCGTGAGCCCGCACATTGCGGTGGTGACGAGCTTCTTCCCCGAGCATCTGGACTACCATGGCTCGCTGGAGGCCTATAAAGAAGCGAAGAAGCACATTGCCCGGTTCCAGACCAAAGATGATCTTATTTTCTTCAATGGAACGTCGGACGGCGCCAAAGAAATCGCACGGGAAAGCCACGGAACCGTAGTCCCCTTCGCCGGCGACGAGTGTCCGGTTCCCATCTTCAAAACGCACCTGCTTGGGGAGCACAACCGCAGCAACATCGCGGGAGCGTATAAAGTCGCGCAGCATCTGGGCGTCCCATCAGATATCTGCATCGACGTCATCAAAGCCTTCAAAGGCCTCCCGCACCGGCTCCAGTCGATCGGCATTCATCACGGGATCGAATGGATCGATGATGCGATCTCGACGACTCCCGAGTCCACCATCGCGGCGCTGGATGCGCTCGGGGCCGGAGTGCGGACCATCATTCTGGGAGGGCAGGATCGCGGGAACGACTTCACGGAATTGGGGAAGCGGATCATTTCGTCCTCCATCAAAAACGTGATCTTGTTTCCGGGCAGCGGCCCGCGCATCCGGCAGGCCATTATTGATGCCATGATGCTGGCTTCTCAGCCTGATCAATGGGTGGCATTCTACGATGCTCCCGACATGCCAACCGCCGTCAGTATGGCCAACAAAGCCACAGGCCACCCTTCGGCTACGCTCAGGGCAGGCGAGCCACCGGCCACCGGCCATCCGATCTGCCTGCTCTCGACCGCATCGCCGAGTTACGGCATGTTCAAAAACTTCGAGGAGAAAGGCGAAAAATTCAAAGAAAGCATAAGCATGTCACACTGAGCTTGCGAAGTGCGACATGCGTAGTCATGGTTCGCAGGCTCACCATGACATC
>CAZXIO010000141.1:0-1866 GCA_964640805.1 uncultured Candidatus Peribacteria bacterium | reverse complement strand
CTAGCCCCTCAAGCTAGCGCGTCTGCCATTTCGCCACCTGGGCACGTCGCTCGCGAGCGACGTGCCTGGGCAATTCCCGGCACATCACTGGAAGACGTTTTATATAAATCAAAAAACCGACGAGGGACTGGAGTGTAGCAAGGACGTCATCGGTCGCCAATGGATACCGAGAGCCACGGAAAGACCTATTTTTTGATTGCCACAACTTTTATTTGGGAGACTTCGGCGAATCCGTATTTGCCGTGCTGCCGGCCAAAGCCGGAATGTTTGTAGCCGCCGAACGGATTGAAGGGCATCACGTAGTTGGCGCCATTCACACTCACCATGCCGGTTTCGATGGACTCCGCGACTCGTGCCGCTCTCTTTTGATCCCGCGTGAACACGTATGCGCCGAGTCCGTACGCGGTGTCGTTCGCGAGCGCGATGGCTTCCTCTTCCGTTTTGAATCGCACGACCGGCAACACCGGCCCGAACACTTCTTCCTTCCATACGCGCATGTCGGGGGACACATTCGTGAGGATGGTTGGTTGGAAAAATGCGCCGCCCAATTGCTTCTCCAATGATGCCCCACCCGTCACGACTTGTGCTCCTTTATCCGTTGCATCCTTCACCTGCGCGATCAATATCTCGAGTTGTTTTTTGGAGACCAACGGTCCCAATTCCGTCGCTTTTTCTTCGGCCACTCCGATGCGCTTGGATGCGAAAACTGATGATAACTTCCCGACGAGTTCATCGAAACGATCTTCATGAACGATGAGGCGCTTCAGGGCGTCGCAGGATTGGCCTGCATTCAGCAATCGGCACTCACCGATGCAAGGCAGAGCGGCGCCGAGATCGGCATCGTCGAACACAATGCCGGGAGCGGAGCCTCCCAGCTCCATCACGGCTTTGATGAATTTTTTTCCGGCCGCTTCGTAGAGGGATGTGCCTGTTTTGGTACTCCCGGTGAATGCGATCATGTTGATGTCGGAGTCCACCAATTGCCTGCCGGTTTCGCCATCACCGTACACTTCATTGAATACTCCTTTCGGGAGGTGCCGGGACATCACTTCCTCAATCAACCGGCCGCAGAGCGGGCATTCTTCGGAATCCTTGAGCACGACCGTGTTGCCCGCAAGCAAGCTCTGCAGAGTACCCCAAACGAAATTCGAAAAGGGGAAATTCCAGGGAAGGATGACGGCGGCGACGCCGATGGGCTCGTAGTGAACCCGGTGGATTTCGTGCTCATTCTCAAACGTTGTCTCGGGCCTCAGGTACCGCTCCGCGTTCTCCAGATACCACTCGGCATACGCCAGGGAGCCGTCGAAGCCGGAGAAGGAATCCGTGAGCGGCATGCCCATTTCCCGCGCTTCCAGGAGAGTGAATTCTGATTTTCGCTTCCTGAACTCCTCAACTGTTTTTCGCAGATATCCGATCCTGCCACATACACCCTCGTTCCTCCATGATGCACCCGCACTGTGCGCCAATCGTACTTTCTCTTCTATTTCATCGGGTCCGGAAACAGGTACTGCACCAAGTACGCTGTAGTTGGACGGATTGATGGACCGGAGCATGCGTATCGTGGCCATTGATTGCACCTTACCATAAACAGGTCTAGCATGTGCCTCCTCTATGGAAAAACCCCGCACGAAATTCACGCTGGCAGATGTCCCCGCGCAGTGCAGGAATGAATTCTGCACGATGGGTGAAGCAGTGAACGTGGTCTATCTGCATAGCTATGGATCATTCAAAAGTTTGATGCAAAAAGAAAAATTTGCAAATCACAACGTGCCGGGAAGCGGGCGCTGTCGGGTATCCCTGGAATCGCTGTATCTGTTCCTGCTCAGAAAGGAGATGCCTCTGGACAGAATGAAAGCACTCATGAAG
>CAZXIO010000140.1:0-1903 GCA_964640805.1 uncultured Candidatus Peribacteria bacterium | reverse complement strand
CAAATTCAGGATGATATCCGCGCCGCGCGATCTATACTGACTGCATGATTGGTCGCCTGAAAAAACTGCTCTCGCATCGCAATCCCGTTCGCCTTGGCTGGCACAAGTTGAAAGGACTGCTCGCTGCCCTCCTCTACGGCTTCCCTGCGCGCCGTCTGACCGTGATCGGCATCACGGGCACGGACGGAAAGACGACGACTGTAGGGATGACTGCTCATATTCTGCATGAATGCGGAATCGCTTGCGGGGCACTGTCGACTGCATTTTTTAGCATCAAAGGAGAGGTCACATGGAACGCAACACAGAAGACGTCCCCCTCGCCGTTCGTCGTCCAGAAATTCCTGCGCAGACTCGTGAATGAAGGTTGCACGCACGCCGTGCTCGAATATTCATCGCACGGACTCGTGCAGGGCCGGATGCTCTGCACGTGGCCGCGCGTCGCCGCCATCACGAATACCAGCCCCGAGCACCTCGATTATCACGGAACGTTGGAGCAGTACCGGAAAGACAAGGGAATTCTCTTCCGGATGCTGAAAGGTCGCGGCGTGAAAGTCCTGAATCGCAAAGATGAAACGTACGATCTCTACAACGCCATTCCGTCCACGTGGACGATAAACTGTGGAACAGACGAGCCAAACGAGCACAGTGAGGCGCTCTGGTTGACGGATGAATTGATCGAAACCACGTCGACCAAGGCCACTGTGCACCGCAGGGGAACCAACGAGACGTGGCGTCTACGACTCATGATCGCAGGAGCATTTAATTTGGAGAACGCGCTGTGTGCCATCGGTTGCACTTTGGCTGCCGGAGTAGAAATCGACACTGCTGCAAACGCGCTTGCGTCATTCCCCGGCGTGCCGGGGAGAATCGAACGCATCGATTGCGGCCAGCCGTTCTCCGTCTTTGTCGATTTCACCGTCACGCCTGCATCCTACGAGCGCACGCTCTCCACGATCAGACAGATGCTTGAGCCCGGCAAAAAACTCCTCGTGCTCACGGGCAGCTGCGGCGACCGCATGCGCGAGAAGCGGCCGACGGTAGGCAGAATCTGTAGCGAGCTTGCTGATATTGTCGTCGTGAGCAACGAAGATCCCTACACCGAGGATCCCGAAAAGATCATCAATGAAGTCTGGTCGGGGATTGATCAGTCAAAGACCGAGGCCCATAAGATCGTTGACCGCATGGAAGCAATCAAGTTCCTTTTCAATAAGGCTCAAGCAGGCGACGCGGTCATCCTGTGCGGCAAAGGCAGCGATACGACCATGATGGTGAAAAACGGGCAGATTCCGTGGAATGAGCGTACGATTGCGCGAGATCTCCTCGTTTCGTAGTTTTTCGACCTTCGTCCTTTGACCTTCGGTCTTCCCCTCATCGCAGGCATCGACGAAGCCGGACGCGGCGCACTCGCGGGGCCCGTGGTCGCCGGAGCGTGTTTGCTTCAATGCGAAATGTTTAAGCGGCGTCGGGCAATCCCCTGCTGGTCGCCATTCGCGAAAAAAGCTGATCCTGATTGTTTGATTGCAGACAGTAAAATGCTGAGTCCTGAGGAACGCGACATCGCATACCAATGGATCACGGAGAACTGTGCATTTGGCATGGGAGCCGTGAGTGCATTTGTGATCGAGAAGCGCGGAATACTCTGGGCCACCAATCACGCGATGCTGCTCGCGCTGGAAGATCTGCGGTCAAAGACGCACGTCGATTCGCTCCTCATCGACGGTCGCGACAAATTCAGCTTCCCACTCCCCCACCGTTCCATCATCCGCGGCGACTCGCTGGAGCCGTGCATCGCGGCAGGATCTATTGTCGCTAAAGTGACGAGGGACAGATTGATGCGGGAATATGCAATCGCATTTCCTCAGTACGGATTTGAAGGACACAAAGGCTACGGGAGCGAAGGACA
>CAZXIO010000139.1:0-1969 GCA_964640805.1 uncultured Candidatus Peribacteria bacterium | reverse complement strand
CGACCAATCATGCAGTCAGTATAGATCGCGCGGCGCGGATATCATCCTGAATTTGGGCGATCAAATCCTCTTGCGACGCGAAATTACGGACTTCACGGATATATTCGCGCACCTCGACCTCAATCGCTTCCGGCGGATCCGCTATCTCTTCATCAAGCAGATGAACTTCGCAAGCGGCCAGATCGTCGAACACGGGACGCGGCCCGTAGTGCATTGCGCCCATCACCTGCCGATCTCCAAGTATCACAAAACATGCGTAAATTCCTTCCTTCAGCTCCGGGGGGATGTCAGACAACTTGAGGTTGAGCGTCGGGATTCCCATTCGCTTGCCCCTGCCCGCGCCCGAAACCACGGCCGCGCTGAAGCGCATCGAGAGACGGCGGAACAGGGAAGGGGAGTCGCTCACGGCCCGACGTTATATCATTCACCGATGCCAAGGAAGTGCGGTTGTTCATCACGGGGATGATGGGAAGATTTCGCAGAAGTCCGGTTGTGTACTGAATGGCAAAACCGACGGTTGATCGCAGAGCTCTGCCTGTGAGGCGAGCGAGAGGTAATGTAGTAAAATCGACCAGTGCCGCACGTCCCAATTCCGTAATCGCCTGAAAGCCGCCGCGCGTTACTCCGTCGGCCACCCTGCTTACAAAATCACGACTGGGCCCCGAGGTCGCCTCCTGTCGGATACGACCGATTGCTTCGCGGCCATGCTGAACGGGATCGGGAAAAGCATTGCTGATAGACATATGTGGGTTTGTGATTATTATACAATATAATTAGTATTTGGTCTATGATCGTTTTCCCTCAGCAAAGAGGGCATTCAGCTACTTCTTTTTCTTTTCAAGTTCCTTCACTCTCTCCACGGCGTCATCCCTCTCCTTCGTTCGTTGCCGAACGATTTCCCACACATCATCTGTTTGTTTCCGGAAAATGCGCTCAATCTCTTGATTATTTTTCTTGTGGAGATCATCGATTTCCTTTGCATTTTTTTCATGACGTTTTCGTATCTCGTCTACGCGCTCATCAGCATTATTGTTCAAACGTTTTCGTATCTCGTCTACGCGCTCATCAGCATTATTCGTTTGTATCGCACTCGCTACCAAATTAAATACTACTGCTATTGCTAGAACCAATGCTCCCGAGACAAGGAGTATGGTTCTGCTTGTCCGAATTGAGTTGTGTAAAATGAGATTTGCCTCTGTTAGGTCTTTTATCTTGTCCCGCTGTTCAGCAATTATTTCTTTGTCATTCATGTCTGCTGAATCATATTTCATTGGTTCGTCATCTTTACCACGCTTCTTTGGACCTTTGCCACTATTTGCTGCAAATTTGCCATCGCCACTCATAGAAATATAATGGCAGATTAGTCATAAATGTCAAAGTGATTATTTCATCGTCCTCGCCTGATCCGCGAAGCTTTTTGCGTAGGTCTGGAGTTGCTCAGCAAGTGTATCGGCTTCGGGGAGGGCTTTTTTCGCCTGTCCGCCGAGGAACCATGCGTCACCCGCGAGCGTGATGACACTGTCCCATTTCTGTTCCAGTGACGCATGGTAGGCGCGCACGAGCGCTCGATACCCCTCGGTCACCTTCATCACGGCCTTCACGGTCGGCTCGTTCGGTGTGGACTCCACGGCTCCGCGCATCATCAGCAGCGCGCGGCCCGAGGTGTAGTCCGCGCCGGTCGTATTTCGCGCGGCGAGCGAATCGATCGTCTTCCCGAGTTCTTTCTCCGTCTCACTCAGGAGCGCCTGCGTGCGTTGCTGAGTTTTGTACAGGAAGAAACGGTGCAGGAAGATCGCCACGTCGGACCGCGTGATTTCGCGGTTGGGTGTGTAGAGCCCGTCAGCCGAGGCCATGGTCATCGAACCTGCGATGGCGTACCGCATGTAGGGGTAGTGCCATTCTTTGGTGTCAGACAGATCCTTCGCCAGCGGCAACTGAATGTCGTTGAACGATTGCGGATCGATGCCGC
>CAZXIO010000138.1:0-2056 GCA_964640805.1 uncultured Candidatus Peribacteria bacterium | reverse complement strand
TGAGCTTGCGAAGGAAGACAGCCCCGATGTCTATGGTTCGCAAGCTCACCATGACATTCACATGATACAATCGGGGAAATGTATTCCCTCCCCCTCGCATTCCTCCTCTTCGTCGCATATCTACTGATCGTCCTCGGAGCGAGTTTTCTGGCAGGGCGGCTCTTCAATCTGCTTGTCTGCTTCAACCGGCTCCCGAAGCAGTTTGAGTTCGTGAGTGGCTTCGCATTTTTCCCCGTCATCATCAGTTACATCGGGCTTTCCGGTCTCGGGAAGATCATTCCGTTTGTGGAAGCTCTCGCTCTTATGTGCGCCATCGCGGGAGGATATTGGATATGGATGCTGCTGAGTCAAATGAAATGGAGGCGTCCAGTGAAGGAATGGCTCCTGTTGATCTCTGTGCCGGCCGTCGCCCTCACGCTGCTTGTGATCGGAAAGTACTGTTACCTCGCGGGCGGCTCGAACTTTTCGGATGAGTTCCGCAGCATTCACTTCATCGGATCGTTTGCAACCAACAGTCTCAAGCCCGCGTTCCCATACGACTTCAGCCTGCCGCTCAGCTATTCCTATTACTTCTTCGAGGGCGGAGCGTTCTTGTACGCCGCTGCGCGCGGGCTCCTGAGCCCCTCAATCGCACTGCTCGCAACGACGCTCGTGAGTGTCGCAGTTGCCTATAGAATCCTCTACCTCATCTGCACCGAACTATTCGCATCCCACCTGCGCTCCGATGAGAGCTTCGGTCGGCAGGCACACACACTCAGAAAATATTTTCTCGTGAGTGCCGTGCTCACGTTCTCGTCGCTCGACGGGCTCGTCCGTCCCATTGCGGAATATTTCGGGGTCAACCTCCTCAATCAGCTCCAGTTCCATCCCATCAACGCGTACTTTCACAATAACTATCAGTATCTTCTCAGCATCGGACTCTGCTCGCTCGGGGTGCTCTTCGGGATGCGTTATCTACGCGAGAAGAAGATGGAGTACTGGTTTGCGTGCGCCGCGTTCTTCTCGATGGCGCTGGGGTATGCCACGATCACGTTCCTCTGGGCGGCCATTGGTTTCGGTTTTGTGTTGCTCCTGCAGTTGCGCCGCAAAGAACACATCGTCAGTCTTCTCAAAGCAGTTCCCGGTTCGCTTGCGATCATGATCGTGATGCTTCTGCCGCAGTTCGCGATCTTCCTTCCGCGGCTGCTGCACGTTGCCGAACTCAGCTTCCCGCATCTGTGGTTCCCGTATGACGCGAACTTTTTCATCCGTTCCGCGTATCCGAACGTAGCGATGCTTCTCCACCTGTTCTCACTCATCCTCACGGACCTCGGCCCGCTGCTCACAGCCGGAGTGATTGCCGCGCCCGTGCTGCTCCTGCTGCGACTCAGAAAAGGCCGTCATCCAAGTCCTGATGAGCCCGCATTGATGCCCTTTGCGATCATCATCACAGTCGTTTTGATGCTGATGACGGTCACCTGGGCGCCGGTGTCCGACTGGTTTGTGCGAGGGTTCTTCGTCGCTCAATATCTGAGCGCATTCTTCGTCGCGGCGTTCGCCGATGCTTTGCTCATGGGGAAGTACCGGACGATCACCGTGACGATCGGAATGCTCCTCCTCTGCACGGCGGGAGCTTCTTTCGTCATCGAGAATGCGCATGCGACGAATAACTGCAAAGCGATGTCGCCGGAGGCGGCAGAACTCAACGTTCACTATCCGCTCGGTACGATCTTCCTCGTGACCGAAGACAAAGACGGAATCGTGGAAGCGAACATCCGCAATGCCGGCAGGGCACTCATCAACCCGTTCAATAAAATCCTGAGCAGTTACCTGAATGCCCCCGATTTCCTGCAGAATGTTCTGGGCGTGAAAAAGGTCTTCATTCCTTGCGCGTCCACTCCGTACGGACTCAGCACGCCCGAGGGCAAAGCGATGGTGCAGACCGAAACGGGCTGGACGGAGGCGAGGTGTAAGGAAGAGTTCCAATAAATGGCGCAGCGGAAGGATTTGCTTGACCTTCCTTCGCTCGATGGCACACTTGTCCCCATTTCTTTCATTGCATGTTGCAGCTTCCTGA
>CAZXIO010000137.1:0-2161 GCA_964640805.1 uncultured Candidatus Peribacteria bacterium | reverse complement strand
GGAATACTTCGTCTCGATGGGGGACAAAAACCCGATGGCCAATTCATTCAGGTCGGTGTCACATTCATGTCACTCAGTGCTCCGATGGCTGCAACAGTCGAGGCAAACATTGACGGAACCGGCAAGGACCTACCACGCGCCCCTTCCGCAGCGGCCGAACGTGCGCAGAAAGTGGAGAAGTCGCTACAGGCGCTCATCATCGGCGGTATGCTCGACAAAGATCCGATGGCGCTCAGTCTCGGCCGGTCCATCCTGCGTAAACACGCTCCCGGTTTCCGCGTCGACCTGCCCCTCGACGAGCAGGTGAGGCTCTTTACCGTTATCCGCGACCCGGCGGCATCGTGGGGGTTGCTTCGCGATATTCTTATCACTCGGCCACAGTACACCGAGGACGACGAAACCCGCGCATGTGTAATCGAGTACTGCGAAACCCTCGTCGCAAAAGGCGGACCGGCAGCCGCATGGCTCACGGGGGTCATGAAATATATCCCACCCACGCCGCCCGATCTTCCCGATCGCCCGTCCAATGATCCGTATACATCAGTCGTCTCCGGCGGGAAGTCGGTAATGACGTTTCGGCAAATCCTCGACGGTATGGACGCAAAAAGTCCACTGAGAATCGGGAAATTGCTCGACGGCGCAAACGAAAAATTACGCGATGCGGGTGCGGTGGATGCTGCCGCCAAAGATCCTGCCGAAAGAGACGCGCTGGGTAGATTGCACAAACTGATCCATGCAGCTTCGCAGCCGATCAAGTCCGTCGGGAAAGATCAGGGGCCCGTGAACCCCAAGGTCCGTCAGGCTCTCGCCGACCGCGGAGCCTCGACCGGCACCGAGATGGCCGCAGCGCTCGGCAATATCCATAGGCGGGCTACGGAGAAAGCTGCGAATGAAGGTCAGCAGACAGGGCAAAAAAATTCAAAATAGATCCATTGAAAGCCAAAAAGAAGGCAGTTCACTTTTGTAAAAAGTCTTGTAAAGTAGACTTATGTCTGAACGCTTCTCCGGCCCCGATACTCCCAACACGCAGGCGCTTTTTGACCGGATGCACGCGAATCACGGTCTCAAAAAAGTAAAGGTGAGTGCGGATTCTTCCGATTCGAAAGCGGGTTTGTATGGACTGATGGGGGACGTGCTCGATCACTTTCGCAGAGAAGAAAAGCCGGACGTTGCGGACCTGAGTGGATTCGAAAAAGTAGCCGCTCTGCCTGCGGTGATTAGGCGGGCCCAGACACACGACGAAATCATGAATGCGCTGCTCTCGACGAATGAGTCAGTATTGCTTTCGATGATGAACGGTTTCCATAAACGACATATGTCCACCGTGCTTTCCCCGAGCCGTCACGTGAGTGAAGTGTGCGCATTGATCAGTACCGTGAATCGTTTGCTGCTGATTCGTGACGGTGGATCCGGTCGTGCGAATATCGGTGAAAACGGCGCGTTTTTTCGGCTGGCAATGCGGGGATTCACATCGCAGCGCATCATCGGGAGCGGCATTCTGGACGTGATTCCGCGCGTGGCACTGGAAAAATACGATGTGATTCTCTCTCCCGCAGAGTACGAACAAATCGGCCGCGACAGCATCAGCCTGATCCGGCCCGTGACCGATACGCACATGGATATTTTCAGTTGTCTCAGGAAAGTGATGCGCTCCAGAGACACCGAGAATTACAGCGTACCCAACAATCAGGTGGAGCCGTTTGATGTGCAAGCATTCCTCATCCGCAAGCGCAGCGATCGTCTGAGCATTCACCTCACAAAAGATGCTGCCGATATGGTCGAAGAAATGGTCCGTGAAGGCCGCAAAGCAGGGACAATGCTCAAGACGCCGCTTGTGGGATGTGCAGCATCCGCAATCGTGCCTGCCATTCACCGGCTCATCGTGCGCATTGCGGGGCCTGCCCTTTACCCTCAGGCCGTGCGTCTCGCGACGTTGCCGGTGACCGAGCAAGAAGAATGGATGTTTACCTGATAGGGCATTATTCTGTCCCCGTGCCCCTCCCCGTCCTCCTCCGCCAATCGCTTGCGCTCTGCAATCGTCTGGGACGACCTGTGACTGCGGGAGTGTTCATATTGGGGGCGATATTTGTCAGTCTTCAGATCGTTGCATGGATGCAGGCGGAGCCGGTGCTGCAGAATCAGATTCAGACAATCGTCGGGG
>CAZXIO010000136.1:0-2285 GCA_964640805.1 uncultured Candidatus Peribacteria bacterium | reverse complement strand
TCTTTCTTGTTGATGATGCGGATTTTGAGTTTGTCACCGACCTTTGCTGTGTACATGAGCTTGTCATTCGCGGCTCCCGTTGCCTGATCGACCATTTTCCACTTCATCATCGTGCTCATCATATTCGTATTCATCATCCCCGCCGTATCCTCCCATTCGATCCCATCCTTCGGAACCTCCGCCATCATTCCGTGGCCGCCCATTGCACCATTGCCCATCATGTCCATGTCGAGCACGAGTGTTTTGTCTACAGGCTTTGTAAAGAAAGGTCTGAATGCATCGATATCTTTCACGACGTCGGTATGTGTCCTCAGAACGTTGAATGCTTTTGCATAGGAAGGTGATGCAGCAGTAGATGTAGCGGTGATAGTTCCGAGTGTGTACGCATCGTCGGGAGTGCGGTGTGTGATCGCATAGCTCCCCGGCTTGTCAAAAAGCACATCGACGATGACGCGCTCGGAAGGGCTGAGTGTTACTGAATTCACGAACTGATCTTTTTCATAGCGTCCGTTATCGCCGCCGATGAGTTTCATCTTCGCGCCCCCGAAATCAATCTTGAATGTGCGGGTGTTCGCAACGTCGGTGAGGTAAAAACGGACGACCTCTGCTTTGGAAACACTCATAGAGTAATCGGTTGAACCATTGACCAGCATTGCATTGCCGAAGCGCCCCATGAGCGTGTGATCGGCATTCTCCTTCCCGAACGGAACGGGTAACCCGTTCTCATCGAGGAGCACGTCACTGACCGCCAGAACCTCCTCACGATTCACATGGCTGTACACCGTCGAATCTGTGGGAGTGACGAGAATGTTCCCGTAGAGACCGAGCGGTTGCTGCAAGTCTTCGCGGACGTGCGTGTGGTACCAATAGATTCCCTCGTCGGGAACTTTGATAGTGTAGGCAAAACTGCCGCCCGGTGCGATTTCCTTCTGCGTGAGACCCGCTGAGCCGTCGAACTTGTTATCAAGACGAATTCCATGCCAATGGATCGTCGTCGGGAGATCGATGTTATTCGTGACGTTCACCGTGAAGGTCGACCCCTGCTTTACGCGGAGAAGCGGGCCCGGAATCTCGCCATTATAGCCGTACATCACAATTTCTTTTCGGTTGATGACCTTGCGGACGGTCGTGGGGTTGAGGCTGATGGTCTGACCATCTTGTATTTCCATGACGCCGGATTGCTTTGCCTCCGGGAAAGAAGATATGTCCTTACCCTGCCCCGGAAGAAATGTTGCTGGGGCCGATTGCCCCGTTCCGTGTCCCGCCGTGCCATTATTCATAGAATGGTTCATCATTCCACCCCCGGACGGAGAGCAGGCAGCGAGGAGGAGAAGGCCGAGTAACATCAGAGGAAGACGATGGCTTTTCATAAAAGGAAGCAAAGAAGATAAAACTATTGGAAATGCTGAAGTCCTCTATTCAGATTGTGCTGCCCGCTGTTTGTCGATGACCCTGTTGATGAGCAGGCGGAAAGGAAAATCGTGCCAATGGCGAGAATTGTGAAAGCGATCTTTTTCATCAGGATGAGGAAGAAGTTACAAATGAAGGACGAGGCAAAAGGGAAATACATGCGCCCGCAAGCAGCCCTGCCACGACGCTCGACACTATTGCCGTCCACATATCCGTCGTTCCATACTGAAATTGCGGTTCGAAGAACTGCGATGAAAAGCCGAAGAGGATGCCGCCATGCAAAAGTCCTATCAGGCCGCCCCGGAGCCACAAGGGTTTCCCATGGAGCAGATCGGCCACCTCCGCGGGCACGAGACAGGAGAAAATCATCAGCCAGCCCGGAGGATGAGCATGCGGCTGAATGATGACGTTCGGTCCAAGTTTCTCGCCGAAGTTCATTGCGGCAAGGAGCATAAAGATGCCTGCGACGGAGAGTGTGCTGCCAAATCTCCCCATCCACTCGCGGGCGAGGAGAAAGATGGCTGCGATTATGCCCGTGCCAATGGCTGCTCCGTAAAATCCCAGCAACTGGTATGGCCCCGTCGGTTCGAGAGGCGTTGCGAGGAAGAGGAGCAGGCTCAATACACAGGCAAGTGCCGCGCTCTGGAGCAAATGCCGTGCGGTGATATCCCGCTCTTCCCGCGCGAGGCGGAAGAAGAGCATCAGAAAACTTGCGATCAGAACGACCGCAAGGATGACATGCGGCGGGCTCCAAATGATGAGCGGGCTGTTCGCTGGTTCTATGCCGAAGACCCGGTGCCAGAGTTCATCGAAAGGCGCGGAGGCGGGAATCAGCATGAGCATGAAGGCAAGCAATTTCCATGATCGTTCTCGCG
>CAZXIO010000135.1:0-2289 GCA_964640805.1 uncultured Candidatus Peribacteria bacterium | reverse complement strand
CCAGTTCATAAAAGGATGTTAGTATGAATATGCAACCAGTATAGCCGAAAAGCGGCGCGGACGCCACGGCATGGGATTTGAGTCTTTCAGACTGCCTGAGCTCCTTCACCTGCCACCGGCTGACCGGCATCCGGCGTCATTGAGTCCGCAACTCCGGGCTCAGTGGACGGTTCCGGCATGGCATCGCCTACAGTCGGTGTGTGAGCTTCACCCTCAGCGGGAGCCTCCCCCTCAACCGAGGCTTCCTCCGCAGGAGCCTCACCGCGAAGTACCGCCAGCTTCGCCTTAAATGCCGGCAACTCCTCGTAGTTGTACATGTCGAGTTCATAGCCCGTCAGCTCCGTCGCGAGGCGGATATTCTGACCCTTTTTGCCGATGGCCATGGGGCGCTGCGCTTCTTCCACGAACACCGCGGCGCGTTTTTTCACTCTCCGCCCCTGATCATCCACCTGCTCCTCATCATTCACAATAATCACGGCCGAGATCGCGGCGGGTTGCAGCGCGAGAGAGATCAGCTTGATGGGGTCGGCCGACCATTCGATCATATCCACGCGCTCGCCGTTGATCTCTTCCATCACGGCCTGGATGCGCACGCCCTTCTGGCCCACGCAGGCGCCGATGGGGTCGATGCGCGGGTCATTGCTCTGCACAGCGACCTTGCTGCGGAAACCCGCGTCGCGGGCGATGCCCTTGATGATCACGTCGCCGTTGCGCACCTCGGGGATCTCGAGTTCGAGCAACTTACGGACGAGCGCGGAGTGCGTGCGGGAAATGCGCAGTTGCGGGCCCTTGCCCGTCAATTCCACCTTGTCGAGGTACACGCGGATGCGCTTGCCCGTGTAGTAGTGCTCGCCGGGGATTTGCTCGCGCCACGGGAGCGACACCGTCATACCTTCGATCTCGAGCGTCACCCAGTTGGGGTCCACCTTCGTCACCGTCGCGGTCAATAGCTCCTCTTCACGGTCCTTAAACATTTCATACAAACTCTGCTTTTCGGCCTCCTGCAGTTTCTGTAAAATCACCTGCTTGGCTGCTTGTGTGGCGATGCGGCCGTATTCCAGAGGAGTCACATCAATCGCGATTTCATCACCCGGCTCGGAGCCGGGCTTGATCTTGCGAGCATCCTTCACGCTGATTTCGAAGTTGTCGTTCTCCACATCCTCCACCACTTCCTTTACGAGCAAAATCGTCGGCATGTCGCGGCCCTCTTCCAGATCCACGCGGATTTCCTGTTCCTTATTGCCGTAATCCTTGCGGTACGCGGTGGCGATGGCCTGTTTCACAGCCTCGATCACTTGATCGGGTTTTACGTTTTTTTCGCTGCAAATCTGGTTAATCGCTGCTAAGAATGAGGCTTTCATGAGAGGAGGGTCCCTCGTACGCTCGCCTCCGGCGAGCTACTCGGGATGACAGGAAATGGGTAAAACACCATTCCTTGATTGGAATAGTGTCAACTAACAGAACCGTTAATAGCGTCAGTATACCGTTTTTCAGTCATTACGCAAGTACGTTAATCGGTTTTGTAGGTTGCAAACCTATTTGCAGTGATATCGGCGCCAAGAAGATCCAAGTACACACCCAGTCGCTTTTTGAAGTGAGGATTTTTGACGCTGATGTTCTTACCGATGAGATCATTTTTCCCCCTGAAAAACAAAAAGAATCCTGTATTGGTTTCCACATCCACCAGAAATACGATACGCCGAGCGTCCTGAATGGTCGTCACATACAACTTCACAAGCCGCGATCCTTTTGGCAGAGACTCGCCCTTGATCGTTACCGAAATACCTTCGGCATAACCGCTCAGAATCGTCTGCAAATCATGCGGAGGAATTTCTCCGTGCTTGAATTCTTTTTTCCGGATGCCGTGAGCAATGACGACGTTCATTTGCCCATCCTATCACGCCATTTGGCCACGACAGTGTCCATTTTTCGCTGAGTGGCTTTGTCCACGGGAACGGTTTCCGCTGTCACATTGGTTCGGGCGCCGATATCCAACCGGCCATCGGCGTAATCGTTGAGGAAAATCCGCACGATCACCGCCAGCGGCATATTCTCGGCCTGTGCCCGCTTGGCAGCCCTGTCGCGCGTGGCTTTGTCGATGGCAATGGAGGTCTGCATAGGTGATAGTGGAAAACTACAGGAATTATATAGGATCCCACTATCCAAATCAAGAGGATGATTTCGATAAATCTACGTCTTCTTTTTCGGCAATTTGCTTATCACGATCCCCATCCACACGAGGAAAATCAGAGTGAAAGCGAAGGGAACGGTCATATCGAACAGCGATGC
>CAZXIO010000134.1:0-2346 GCA_964640805.1 uncultured Candidatus Peribacteria bacterium | reverse complement strand
CATTGCTCGCATACTTCACGATCTCGGCACTCTCGCGGCTCATGAACACGAGCGGCTTATCGTTGCGCGTGATGGGGCGGTATAATTCCTCCATCATGCGTCGTGCATTCGTTGAATCGTTGACTCGTTGACTCGTGTCCTCATTCATGCCGACGACAATTCGGTCGGGCATCAGGGTGTCGCGCACGGCCATGCCCTCGCGCAAAAACTCCGGATTCGAAACGACGGGAATGGAATGCTTCGCGCCACGATCCTTCAATGTTTTCGCGATCAACTCTTCACATTTCTTTCCCGTTCCCACGGGCACCGTCGATTTATTCACGAAGATGAGGTCATGATCGGCATGTTTCGCCACGGTTTCAGCCACGATGAAGACTGCCCTGAGGTCGGCTTTGTATCCTTCACCGGGCGGAGTGGCGACAGCAGAGAACACGATCTGCACGTCGGGGAGCACCGAGGGGAGATCTGTTGTGAAGTGCAGCAATTTGTTCGCGAGACCTTTTTTAATCAACTCCTCAAGTCCCGGCTCGAAGATCGGACTCTTTCCCGCTTTCAGTTTCTCAATCTTCGCGGCATCGATGTCTACGCCCGTCACATGATGGCCCAGCTCCGCGAAGCAGGCGGCCGAGACGAGGCCGACGTAACCCGTTCCTACGACTGCAATGCGCATGGGGAGAGTATAGGTGGAAGAGACGAGCGGGGGCTAGGCGTGTGGCAAACGTTTTCCCCTCTGTAGCAGTATTTTTTTGATCGCAGCTTTTGAGCCTTGTTTGCGTATGTCCCTCTCGATCAGTTCCGATCGAACATGCACAAGGCGTTCCTGAATTGCTTCCCATGCCGGTGGGACAACGCAATTTCCGGGGAACCTGTCTGAAAAATCATTGAGGAATGCGGGCAGGTTATCAATTTTCAGATAGAAGAGCAGCTCATTCGTTCCGTTCGTTTGCTTGACCTCGCGCAATACCTGAATAAAAGACTCTCTGTTCTGGTGATTTTTAATCGCATTGAAGAGCACTGCCATCCACAGACAACAGTCCACTACTTCTTTTTTTCTCGACGACAAATCTTCCAAAAAAAGTTCGAAGCCGTGATCTTTCGTTACGGTATTTTGCAGGCCCTCCATATAAGGACAATTTCTACTATTTGCGTCTTATTGTCAAGATACGGCATATTCTCTGCGTCTTGTACCATGCCCGTATGAAAAAGATTTTGGTGACCGGCTCCATCGCCTACGATCAGCTCCTCTCCTACGACGGCTCATTTGCCGATGCCATCGCGGCGAGCGGCATCGACAAGCTCTCCATCTCGTTCCTCAGTCCGCACTACGCGCGTCGCCACGGCGGCACGGGTGCGAATGTTGCATGGAACCTGCGGCTCCTCGGCGCTGATCCGCTGCTGGTGGGAACGGTCGGCAGGGACGGTGAAGAGTACCTCGCACTTCTTCGCGGCAAAAAAATTGACGTGAGTCACATCGAGATATTGGACGATCATGTCACTGCTACCGCCGTGATCGGTACCGACAGTGCCGAACGCCAAATTGCATTCTTCCATCCGGGAGCGGACGCGCACGGCACATGGAAAGATCTGAGCGCTCAGCGCGACGGGATCGCGTATGCCATCGTGAGTCCGCGCAATGCCGGCCTCATGATGGAAGCGGTGCGCTGGTGCCGGCAACATGAGATTGCGTACATGTTCGATCCCGGGCAGCAGGTGATTGCACTCGGTCGCGATGAACTCCTCTCGTCCATCCGGGGCAGCAAGATCCTCGTCGCCAACGCGTACGAATGGGAACTGATTCAGGAGCGCACGGGGCGCACGCCGCAGTCCGTGCTCAAAGATGCCGAGGCCCTCGTGGTCACGCGCGGAGAGCATGGTGTGGATCTGTACGAACGCACGGGCAAGACGAGCATTCCGGCGTGCAAACCCGATCAGGTCGTGAATCCCACGGGTGCGGGCGACGGCTTCCGGGCAGGATTCCTCACGGGTCTCGTCGCCGGATGGAGTCTGCAAGACTGTGGCCGTCTGGGTGCAGCCATGGGGTCCTTCATCGTCGAACAAGAAGGAACCCTCCTCCATCATTTGGAACGTGAAGCCGTGTGGGCGAGGGCGGCGAAGAATTATGGGGAGGCATTGCCGCCATTGGCATGACGAATGGAAAATTGAGAATTGATAATGGAGAATAAGACATGGACAATAGCTCGTGCGTCATTCTCCATTCTCCATTTTCCGTTCTCCATTCCCGCATGTCGTATGTCAAAGACAAATCACTGGCCGCCCAAGGTCGCTTAAATCTCGAAATTGCCGAGCGGCGCATGGGCGCACTCCAGAAGGTGCGTGAACGTTTCG
>CAZXIO010000133.1:0-2352 GCA_964640805.1 uncultured Candidatus Peribacteria bacterium | reverse complement strand
CAGGTGATGGCGAGGAGCTGGAGGGGGAACCACATGAAATAGGGATTAGAGTATTAGAATAATAGAGTATTAGGGCAGAAATACTCCATTATCTCGCTTTCGCGCTGACCCCCCACATCACTTCGAACCACGATCGGAAGGCATCCGCGATTTTCTTGTTCTCGATACGGATGATCGTACGCTCTTCATCGAAAGCGAAAATGGTAAGCGTGTCGCCGTACGCCATGGCATCGGCATCGAACGTGACGCCTTTGGGGAGAAGACGGACCGAGTACTCGTCATCCGTCGGAACGTCTTTCAGATACCCCTTCGTCGCGTCGTTCTGGACGATCAGATCGCGCCCACGTAGTTTGGCGCCTTTGCCGAAGAGCAGCGTCACGATGTTTTCGCCGAATGCATCCTCGAACGACTGTGCGTTGTAGAGGCCCACGAACGTGTGTGCGAACACGTCCCGGTACACCTGCTTCATGCCATCGAGTCCTTTGAGAACGGTGATGCGTGGCGTACTGACGTAGGATTTCGTGATTGCGGAAAGCAGCGGCAGAGCTCCCGCAACAAGCGATTGAAGATCACGGTATTCCTTCTCCTGATCCTTGAGGTGACTGATGAGTCTTTCAGGCGGCTCCGCGACGAACTGAATCAAGCTCCCCTCTTTTGTCTCGGAAATCAGTCCTATCTTCTCCAATTTACGCAGGATCAGATACGTATGCGTGCGCGATTGTTTTGCCAGCTTTGCGATATCACTCGCGGCTGCAACTTTGAGGGAAAGCACGGCCAGGTAAATCTCGACTTCTTTCTCCTCCAATCCCACTTTTTTTAGGAGCGGGCGGAGCGAGGAATGACCATAGTTCTCGACTGTTTTTGGCATGTCCGGAGTATACCACAGTGTTGTAAATATTTGTAGACACTATCTCGTATACTCGATAAAATTGGTCCTTTTGAGGCTATTTGAATGTTTTTGATAGTGTCAGTTCATCGTATACAATTAGCATATGAACCAATAATATGATGACATGTCAACCACACCTGAAATGGATCGGCACGATGAACTTAAAAGCGAGTTCCCGCTTTGCATTAATATTTGTACGGACTTTTATTGCAGGACGGGGAATCAGGCTCTGAGAAACGAACTTGCGACTGCGCAGAATATTTCTCCCGACAACATTGATGGAACAATGATTGATCTCGTGGGGAAACAATTTCGGATTCATTGCGGTGATTGTCTTCTTAACTGTGGTAGCCGGGCAGCCGTGGAAGTCTGTGTGCATGAAAAGAATGAAGTACTAACGGTCCGATCATTGGATTCTCTACGCGAACAAACCGGTGCCATCCTTGCCGGCACATGAAAATCTGACGAACACGAATAGTACTTTTCCCCCTATATCTCTATGGCACCGAATGAATCAGCTGAAGATAATATGTTCCAAAAAATTCCGGATGAGTACAAAGAAAGATTCAAGATTGCAACCAGAAAGGTAATCGTTGCACTCATACGAGAATCCATTGCCTACATGGTTAGATCGCATCCTGAAGTTCTGCAAGCTGCAACTGAGAAGATAAAGCGCCTCCTCAAAGAGAATAATGACGCCTTCATGATCCTGCTCAACCGGGAACCGGGGTATGTGATGGTGATACCCGAAGAGGGAGAGGGCATCTTTCCCGCGACTCTCGATTATCGAGCCACATTGCGCAGTGTTCTTGGATTACCGGATGAAAATCGACGACGGCGATTGACGAATTTCGATCTCTGAAAAACTGTCCCGCTACAACAGGACTAAACAGCTGTCGTACTCACGAACTGAAACGCGCTGTTGGCCGCGACCGATCCCTCACCCGCAGCCGTCACGAACTGCGCGAAGTGATTGCTTGCATCCGTCACATCTCCTGCTGCAAAGAGTCCTGCAACATTCGTCGCCATGGCTGTGGTGACTTTCAAATAGCCCTTCGCATCGACCTCGGCGCCAAGCTCGGTCGCAAGTTTCGTGGACGGATCGGAACCGATTTCGATGAAGACGCCATCAACTGCGAGTTGATCTGATCCTTCAAACGGCTTGAGGAGCTGTATTCCGGTCACCTTTTGATCTCCCAGTACTCGTTCGAGACCGTTCTCCAGCACGAACGTGACATTGTCGCGCGCCTTCACCTTCTCCACCCAGTACGGTTCGGCGCGGAAGTCCTTGCGGCGGTGGATCAGGTAGACCTTTTTCGCCACTTGTGCGGCGATGGCAGCACCTTCGACGGCACTGTCCCCTCCCCCGATTACGGCAACGACTTTGTTGCGATAGAAGAACGCATCACACGTGGCGCAGTACGTGACGCCTTTGCCGGAAAACTCCTCCTCGCCCGGAACTC
>CAZXIO010000132.1:0-2371 GCA_964640805.1 uncultured Candidatus Peribacteria bacterium | reverse complement strand
CATCGCCGCTGCGTTGGTAGAGCTGGCAGCTCAATTGATTATTGACCACATAGAACTGAAACAACGTGTGGCACGGCGGCAGCGCGACCTGATCCGCCTCCTTCGGGTTCCACCCGGTGACGATATGGCGGCGGCTATCGGGGTTCTTCTTGATGCCATCGATCAGCCGCACGATTTGATCCACACCGTCTCTCGCGTAGGTCCCGTTCGGCTTCAGCGTCGCGCCGAAATTCCGCCATTGATGACCATAGACGGGGCCCAACTCCCCTACTTGGCGCCCAAACTTCGCGCATTGCTCCGCGGTGGCCCATTCGTCCCAGATGGTGACATTCACGGCCTGGAGTGACTTCACGTTCGTATCGCCTTTCAAGAACCAGAGCAGTTCCTGAAAAATCGCGCGAGTGGAGAGTTTTTTCGTGGTGAGAAGCGGGAAACCTTCCTGCAAATTGAATCGCATCTGGTGACCGAACACGCTTAATGTTCCCGTCCCGGTGCGGTCGCTTTTCTTCGCTCCATTCTCCAATATATGCCGAAGAAGATTGAGATATTGATGCATGGCACGAGACTAGCACGAGCGCGAACGGGTATCACTCTTATGCCGCTCTCTTTTCCCCTACCGTCTTACTCTGATAGAACTTCGGGTACATTTGAAGGTATAGTCTCTGGGTGACGGGATCGAGTAAATACCACAGATGACGAGCCATGAGTTCCGTGCCGCCCATCGTGGAATCAAGACCTCTTTTCATGCCGGTGCCGACAACGGACCCTTTTCCTTCGTAGTTCATCTCCGGCTTCACAACCCTGTCAATTTCTCCGGCCTCTATTGCGTCTGCCCATGCACGCTCGTCGTCGGTCAGTTTGGCACGGTCCGCGTCGTCGAAAAGCAATTGAAGCTCATCCGGTGCCGTGCTGATAGGCAACGGAGGCGCGGCCACCGACGGGTGTTCCAATCTTTGAAAGAGTGCATCGTCCTCGCTGAGAGCAGCTGCATCGAGATGTGCTTGAAAATTACTGTCGGCGGGGGTGGCGCTGCTCTCGTCTGGCTGCAGCGCATCTCTTTGTGTCTGTGTCAGAAGCCGCTTGCCTCCTCTTTGGAGATGCATTTTGTATCGCTCAAGTGCGGGAATGGACGTAAAACGCAATGCTTCTTTCCCTATAAGAGGTTTATCCGTCTCCACTGTCTGTTCCATCGCGTTGCCTGTTCCCACGACTGTCTGCCCTGCGCCTGATTGGGAGACGCCTGATTGGACGCTCGCCGCGTCTTCCTGTGGTTTGGGCTTTAAAACTTGCATCGAGTGAGGAGAATCATCTGCAGTATCGGAGATATGCCGGATCAAGTCCAGATTTTAACGCAGAAACTGGAAAGGAGCACAATTTACGCCGCTCTCTTTTGTGCATTGACCTTCAAACCCCGATAGAAGTTCGGATATTGCCGGAGATATAGCGCTTGGGCATCGGCATCGAGCAAGTACCACAACTGACGCGCCGTGATTTCCGTTCTACCTGCCGCTGAATCACCAGTGTTTATCCTGCCGGTACCGACAACGGATTCTTTGCCTTTAGAGTTCATGTCAGGCTCCACGACGCTTTTAATTTCTCCGGCAACTCGTGCCGCTTCCCATGCAGCTTCGTCTTCGGGGGTAGGTTGGTATTTGGTCTCCATATGAAATGGGGAATAAGAAATAACATGAATAGTATAGCTTTTTATACACCATGTGTCAAATACATTATTTTGTCAAGTATGGCATATTTGACAACTTAGCTAAATATGTGATATAATTTCGATGATTCCTCAATCAAAAGATCTATGGAAACTAATACAACCGACATCAAACAAACACCTGAGTTGGCGGATCAGCGTTTCGATGAACTTCGCGATGCACTCAACAAGTGCCCCGAGCTTGTTACTTCCAATAGAGAGTTGGTGGAAAGAATACGGGTCCTCACCAATCGAACCGAAACACGCGATCGTATCAGAACAACTCTGAAAGACCTTCGCATGTGGCAGAATAGGAACCCGGCAACGGCCAAGGCCGACACTCTGCTCACGAGACTCATTCCGAGGTTCGTGGCCAACTTGCTCGCAAGCGTCGGCATTGCTCCCACATACGAGCAACAGAGAACCGAGGCTCAGGCGGCGCTCGCAAGCCCCGATAATGCAGTCGTGGGTTTGGACCAAGCCAAGGCGCAATTGAAAACGCAGAAAGCGCAGTTGGAAGAAATTGAACAGGTGCTGCTTAAGATAGCGGAGTACAAAAAGCTTCCGAATGAAGAAATCAATCAGGAGGAAGGGAAAAAACCACTGAGTCCGACCCACGTAGGACTTGTCGCGAAACGGGAATGGGGTCCCGGCGGACGCCTCTCATTCACC
>CAZXIO010000131.1:0-2432 GCA_964640805.1 uncultured Candidatus Peribacteria bacterium | reverse complement strand
GGATTCGCAGAGCCTTGCCTGCTTAGTTAGTAACTTTTAAATTGCAAATTGGTATAACGATAATTTTCAGGGGGCGTCATGACCGGAATCGCATTGGGAAATACCGGTGCGGTGACGGAGAGATCGCTCGGAATAAATATTGCACCTATCAGGGACGGGTCGCTGTACATGGGCAATGCACCCCGGATGACGGCGGGCTCTCCGCTTGTGACCAACATGGCCGTGAAAACCGAAGCAATCGAGGTGCTGATGGCGATGTCGACCAGCGTATGGATACGGCTGTGCATACGTGTTGATTTGGAAATTCACCTCTATTGTACCGATTTCCGTCCATTTTTACAATATCCTCAGGCTCCCCAAAAATTGAGTACCAGAAGCAATAGGAAAAGCCCTGCAAGGGGCACCCCGATCCCCCATTGTAGCGCTCGCGAACGCGCACCCTCGGTCTGCAGACTCAGATACAGGCTTAATCCGCCGTACAAGATTGCACTCAATGCAAAAGGGAGATCCGCGGTCTGGAGCCACAGAGCGGTGAAATACGGCCGGACGTCGTTATGCAGGAGAACGTAGGCGACGAAAAATGATAGGCCGAGGAGATAGAAAGCGAGAGCCGAGAGCTGGTGGAGGTATCGAAGCATGATGAAGCGGGCGTGCATTCAGGATAGGACGGATTGGAGAATGGTGAAATGGTGAAATGGCGCCTTTCGCTTGCGCACCATTTGGCCATTCGGCCATTTGACCGGTCAAAAGAATCTCATTGATCCAAACCCGACTGAACCTTCTACAGATTCTTCCCCTTCTTTCTCTTCTGTACCGTCAGCCTCTTCCTCCCCTGCCTCCGCCTGCGCGCGAGCACTTGTCGTCCTTTCATCGTCGAGCTGCGGGTCAGAAACCCGTGCTTGCGAAGACGCCGGCGCCATTTCAACTTCCGTAACACAGCCCGCACAGAGTAGTAGATTTCCTGTAGAAGTAAAGGAAAATTAAGAATGCAGAATGAATAATGAATAATGGGCTGGAAGACACTGACTTTCATCAATATTCTTCATTCTGCATTTTTCATTCTTCATTCATCCCATGTTCACCCTCCAAACCCTCCCCTCCGGTCTTCGTATTCTGACCGCTCCCATCGAAGGAACGGCTTCGGTGACGGTGATGATCTTCGCGGGGGCGGGCTCGCGCTACGAGGTGCACAAGGAACGCGGGATCAGCCATTTCCTGGAACATATGTTCTTCAAGGGCGGACGGAAATTCAAAAACACGAAGGAGGTGAGTGCGGCGATCGATGGAGTCGGCGGCGATTTCAACGCGTTCACAGGCAAGGAATATGCGGGGTATTATGTGAAAACGGCCGCGGAGCAGATGGAACTTGCGACGGACGTGCTGAGCGACATGCTCCTGTACGCCACCTTTCCGCAGGAGGAGATCGAGAAAGAGCGCGGCGTGATCATGGAGGAGGAGCGTATGTATCAGGACACGCCCATGTACCGCGCGGGATGGGATTTCGAGGAACTCCTCTACGGCGATCATCCGCTGGGGTGGGACACGATCGGCAGAGAGGAAGTGATCCGCTCGGTGAACCAGGCGGACTTCCAGAACCACAAAGATGATCTGTATAGCGTTCAGAACCTGGTGGTGACCTTCGCGGGAAAAGTGACGCCGACGCAGGCGCTGGAACTGACGGAGAAATATCTGGGACCGCTGACGGGTAAACATAAGAGGAAGTTCCTCCCGCTCAAAGACTACGGCAAAAAGCAGGTCTTCCTGCGCACGAAGAACACTGAGCAGGCGCACCTCGTTCTTGGAGTGCCGGCGGTGAGCTCGCTCGATCCGCGCCACTTCGCACATAAACTTTTGGCCGTGATCCTCGGCGGCAACATGAGCTCGCGCATGTTCCTGAATATCCGCGAAGCCAAGGGACTCTGCTACTACATCGCCACCGAGACCGACAGTTACCTCGATGCCGGTTCCCTCACCACCCGCGCGGGCGTGGACCAGTCGCGTCTGCACGAAGCGATCAAGCTGATCAGGCATGAATATGACGTCTGTGCGAAGGACGGCGTGACGGATGAAGAGATGACGCGCGCAAAGGCCTACCTGAAAGGGAAGATCACGCTGAGCATGGAAGACAGCGAAGAGCGGGCGCACTTCTACGGGAAGCAGCAGCTCCTCTACCCCGAGACACGCGACATTAGTGAATACCTGAATAAGATCGACGGCGTCACGCGCGACGAGGTGGACGCGCTTGCGAAGGAGTTGCTGAAACAGAAAGAGTTGAGGTTGGTGGTGATCGGGAAGGAGGGGGATGAGGATGGCCTGAAGAAATTGTTGGCATGAGCATGTCATCCTGAGCCGTCCGTCGCGTCGCTCAGGATAAAATCCGGACGACAATCCGTTGTCTATTGTTCGCAATCACACCAAGACAACAGTGCGTT
>CAZXIO010000130.1:0-2465 GCA_964640805.1 uncultured Candidatus Peribacteria bacterium | reverse complement strand
GGCCCCTACATTGATCCCAAGCTTCTGCAAAAGGTGATGAAAATGGTCGAAGCCGGCGAGAAGAAGATCATCAAGACCTGGGCACGCAAGTGTGACGTTCCGCCGGAATTCGTGGGATTTACCTTTGCGGTCCACAACGGCAAAGATTTCGTTCCCGTGTACATCACGGAACAGATGGTGGGCCACAAGCTTGGGGAGTTCGCATGGACGACGAAATTCAAGGGCCACGGAGGCAAGGCCGCGACGACCGTCGCACCTGCACCGGGGGCTGCGCCTGCGCCTGCTAAATAATGATCTTCACCAAGGACGTCCCGGTTGGGACGTCTCTACCATCCCTTCCCCATTACCATCCAAGACCCCAATCGCACATGAAAGCCTCCGTCCACTCCGTCCGCATCGCCCCCAAAAAAGCCAACTTGATCGCCAAGTTGGTGCGCGGCATGACGGTGCCCGAGGCGATGGAACAACTGCGCCGCACAAACAAGAAGGCGGCCCGCATCATCGAGCTGCTCCTGCGCTCGGCCATCGCAAACTCATCGCACAACGACAAGCAGGACGCGCAGATGATGGTGATCAAGACGATCGTCGTGAATCAGGGGCAGGCATACCGGCGCGGGATGCCGATGGCGCGCGGGCGGCAGCGTCCGTTCAAGAAGTTTTTGAGTCACATCGATATCACGCTGGGGTTTCCTGAAGAGGAGAAATCGAAGACGAAAAAGATTGCTAAGAAATCCAGTGAGCCTTCACAGAAAGCCAAAACTCGTGTAAAAACACCTAGTTCTGTTTCCTCCTAATTATGGGTCAAAAAGTCAACCCCAACGGCTTTAGGATCGGCTTCACGCACAGCTGGCCCTCCACGTGGTTCGCAAAAGGCCGCAAGTACAGCGAACTGCTCTTGCAGGACGTTGGGATCAAGAAGTTCATCCAGGGCAAGTTCAAGGAGTCGGGCATCAGCCTGATCGAAATCGATCGCGGCAAGAAAGTGACCGTCACCATCCACACAAGCAAGCCCGGCGTGATCATCGGCAAACAGGGTGCGGCCATCGAGGAGCTCAAGAAAGACATGGAGAGGGCATTCGGCGGATCATTTTTGGTGGAAATTCAGGAAATCCGCGCCCCCGACGCCGATGCGCAGTGCATTGCGGAGTCGATCCAGGGGCAAATCCAGCGCCGCATGCCCTATCGGCGGGCCTGCAAAATGGGGATCGAGAAGGCGATGCAGGCGGGCGCAATCGGCATTAAAATCACCATTTCGGGTCGCCTGAACGGCGCCGAGATTGCACGTGATGATTTGTTTAAGGAAGGCAACGTCCCTTTGCAGACACTGCGCGCCAACATCCAGCATGCCAAGCGCCACGCCGTCACCAAATTCGGCACGATCGGCATTCAGGTGTGGGTCTATAAAGGGATGGTGTTTAAGAAAATTCAACAAGTGCAGTCAGCCTCGCTCAATTCTCAATCTCAATCCTAATCATGTTAGAGCCTAAAAAATTCAAGTTTCGGAAGCAACACAGGCGCCGCGGACAGTGGCGCGGGAAGGCGACGCGCGGCACCACGCTCTCGTTCGGTTCCATAGGGCTCAAAGCCCAAACGGCCGGTGAGCTTACCGCGCGCCAGATCGAGGCCGCACGTCGCGCGGCAATGCATGAACTCCAGCGCGCGGGAAAAATGTGGATCCGCATCTTCCCCCACACGCCCGTTACAAAGAAAGCCGCCGAGGTGCCGATGGGTGCGGGCAAAGGATCCGTCGAATACTTCGCAATCGTGGTGAAGCCGGGAACGATGCTCTTCGAACTCGACGGCATTTCCGAGGCCGCCGGCCGCCTCGCCCTCACCCTTGCAGCGCACAAACTCCCCGTTCGCACCAAAATCGTCGTTCGTACCGCCGTGAACGATTAACCCCCTCCCCAGCCCTCCCCCACTGCGGTGGGAGAGGGAGAATCTCACCCTTATCATCCAAATGAGTTCATCCGTTTCTTACACCGAGCTGATGAAGATGCCCCTCAAAGATCTTCGCACCGAAATCCGCGGCAGCGAGATGAATGTGCACAAGATGCGCATGGGTATCACGATGGGCAAAGAGAAAGACACGGCCCGGTACCGTAGCGCACGCAAGGATCTGGCACGGATGCAGACGGCGTTGACCTCAAAAATGAAGGAAGAGCCGTTGAAGAGCGCTTCCCCAGCGGCTAGAATAGCCGCTCCTAGAACGGCTAAAGTGTCGCCTCCTAAAGCCAAGAAATCCGTTTCCACTTCCAAATAACCATGCGTACCAAGCAAGGAACCATCACTGCCACGAAGATGACAGGCACCGTCACGGTGACCGTGCATCGCTCGGTGTTTCACCCTCTCTATAAGAAGCGCTTTCGCGTGAGCAAGAAATTTCTGGCCGACACGAACAAGATGGAAGATCTCGGCGTGGGAGACACCGTTACGATCACCGAGTGCCGACCCTTGAGCAAGCG
>CAZXIO010000129.1:0-2471 GCA_964640805.1 uncultured Candidatus Peribacteria bacterium | reverse complement strand
ACTTCGTTTGAAGACGAAGTTCACAATATGGACGAATTTTCACTTACCTTGTTTTTCCGCAATGGTTGCGGGAAATCAGATTATAGAAAACTTAACTTGCCGAAAAACGGCAGAAAATGGAGGTTTTGAGATGAAAGTTACGCTAATTGCGAGTAGAACCGTGGATCATATTCGCTATATTGATTTGGGCACTAAAATAATGATTCGAGGAGGACCCGCTTTCTATCGTGGGCGTTATGAACCAATATAATTGGTTCATTTAATAAACTAACTGGAGGGTATAACCGTGACAATTCAAGTTTCGCTACAATCTCTACTTAATGACCTCGATGTCTACGATCCTGGTATCAGCTTCGGTTCAGATATTGATGCGACCCATGCTGAGATGTTCGATAGTACAACATCCAGTGCATGCAAGAAACAGGCTTTTCTCAATTGGGTCGCACGATATCAACCCTGCCTGTTCGGTCGCATGGGCGCGAAAGGAGTGCGAGGAATTGGTATAGACATGTGCTGGCTTGATGAGCAAGATATCAACTTAGGTGACATTCATATTACCGACAAAATTCAATACACGCGCCGGGCATGGAAGGATCGCGCGGCGGAGGGTCTCGCACATGGCTTTCTCATCATGTTCAGCCATTCGCGGCTCGCGTTCGCTCGACCAGGTCGCGCACTCGTTACCGTGTGTCAGCGTGTGTCAGATTTGTATCTGGTGGAACACGCTCCGATCGAATGCGATGTCATCTATACAGAGGCAATACCTTTGCGTGGACCAGAAGGCCACCTTAGCTTGTTCAAGGCCGGTATTAATATTTTCTACCCTGCTGCACATCGGACACTGAACCATGATAGGCGCATTCCCGGCGGTGTGATGATTTCAGTGAACTCACCGGGTCACTATGCCAATTCGCTAGTTTTTCGAGGGCTGTCTCCCTCCCTGGATTTGGCTGTGGAGCAAGTGATGAACCTGACATTGCGCTCAATCGGTCACGGCGGAATCGGTCACCCCAACACAAAAAGTACTAGTTGGCACAATCGGGAAACCGATTCAGCAATCCTCTCCGCACGATGCCCAATGAAGAGCCTATCTGCTTACATACCCGGGGATCATTCGCGGCGAACATATTCCGCACTCTATCATACCGATGTACTCGTACCGACTGACGTAACGCTGGATTCCACTCTAGACCCAGATACGAGTTCTGCAGAGGTGTGGTCGCACCTGATCCTCGACTACGTCACTGCCGCCCGCTTTCCAGAGCATCACGTTAACTATGGGCTTTTCCATGGACACCCCATATCCGAAGAAGCCCGGTATCACAATCCCTGGCCACTGAGGCGGGCATACAATGCGCCTCTCGCCAATTACTAACAGCATAAGGAGAAACAAAATGTTTCAAGAGATGATAAAGAGCGTTCCCCTTACTAAAAGCGTATGGCCACAATTTATAGAATTGTTTGGCGGGGAAGAGGGAGGGTGCGGGGGGTGTTGGTGCACATGGTGGAGGATGTCGCGTAAGGAGTGGTATCAATACACCAAGGCGGAGCGCCGCGCGATCATGGAAGGTTTGGTTGTGTCGGGTGAACCGACGGGAATCCTGCTGTTGAACGAGAAGGAGGCAGAAGGATGGTGCGCGATAGCGCCGATGTCGAGCTATCCAGCGCTTGCGAGATCACGCATATGTTATCCGATTGATGAAACGCCAGCCTGGTATATCAGCTGTATCTTCGTCAAAGCGCCCTATCGGAGACAAGGTAAAATGGAGACACTTATTTATGAGGCGGCAAAATATGCATTTTCACAAGGCGCCGTAGCGGTTGATGGGTTTCCGCAGTTGTCGGGCAAGACGGGTGTATTCATCGACAGGTTCGTAGGAGTCGAAGGCAGTTTTTTGCGGGCAGGATTTAAACGCATTGAAATGCGTGGGGAGTGTCGGGTCGCAGTTCGTAAAGTGCGCAAAACTCGTTGATCTGGGCTTTAAGCCGCGCATAGATCATACCGTTGAGGAAATGTCACAAAATCAGCGGAATGCGACAGGAGCACAAGCATATCTACAGGTGCGCTTGTGTTCCTGACTTCCGCGTCCCTCTCAAAACCAACACGAAAATTGCCAAAACGCGGCTCAACCCTTTGGTTGAGCTTTTTTGTTCAAGCATCCCAAAAGAGAAGAGGGGTATATTTGTCCGAAATAAAGAAGAACACACATGGTAGCGTCAGTGTACAAATCATTGCAAAAGAAAACAACGCATACAGAGTTGTGCGAACCATTGGTTCCTCACGCGATCCCAAAGAAATCGATCGTCTTTGCGAGCAGGCGTATCACACCATTCCTTACATCCATACGGTCGGTCCAGCTTTGGTTTTGGATTTCACTCATTATTTGGATGATGGTCGGACTTACACGCGGCTTTTTCTAATGTCCGTATCCTGGGGTTCGGAGCTCCTTCGCCTTCAGAAGAACAGATTA
>CAZXIO010000128.1:0-2525 GCA_964640805.1 uncultured Candidatus Peribacteria bacterium | reverse complement strand
CCAAAATCAACGCCGATCCGATCAGTAACTGAACCGTCTTCACTTGCTTCCATTCGGCAAAGATCCATAAGCCCAGCAGTACGGCGACGAGCGTGTTCGCGTTATAGAGCGGCACGAGGACGCTGAGCGGAGATCCGAATCGACTGAGTGCAATTGCGACGCCACCCGCGCCCATCGCCCAAACGAAGCCCGAGGCAAATGCTGCAATGCCTGATTTCATCGACAGAGTTTTGTCGGGAAGAATCAGAAAGACAATCGCACCACAGGTAATTATCGCAACTCCCATGATCATCAGGTATAACCCGATTCCAATACCTGACTGGCTGTTGCTGATCTTTGCGAAGAGGCCGGAGAGTCCGAAAGCGAGAGCGGGCAAAAGTCCCCCGACAATTATTCCGATAGATGCGGGCTCCATGATGAAGAGGGGAAATTATTTTATGATCAATGTGTCGAGCATCGCTTCGAAGGTCGGCACGTGCTTTGCGAAGTTTTCCGTGGCATCGGCAAAGGTCCACACGTTCGCAATGCCGCTGCGGATGAACCAGATTTGTTCGAACGTCATATCCAGATCATTCGAGGTGGCCGTGAAGATCACGCGGTCGGCAGTTTGGCCTGCAAGTGTCGTCCACTCCCGGCTCCCGAGCTTGTAGTTGTCGAGCACCTGCGCTTCTTTGGCGAGGCCTTCGACGCTGAATTCGTTGAGGGTGAGATCGGGATTACTCAGTTTCTCCAGCACCAAATTTATATTCTGCTGTACGAGGTCCTCGTTCGGGGCATTGGAGAGGAACATCACGACGAGCGTCAGATTTCCCTCGTGTTGCATCAGGTCGCGCATCTGCCATTTGTCCGGATAGCGGATGCTCACGCCGGCTTCGGTGCTTTCGTACACGTTCGGCAGGCTGATCAGCGAGGCCAGACGGTGGCGTAACTGCACGGCTGCGGCGGTGCGGACATTCTGACGGAGCGTGCGGCGGCTGCGCGCCATCAGTTGCATGTCTTTTGCGGGGACGACGCGGGCAAAAGCGCTCAGTGGCATCAGACTGATGCACAGTACAAGAGCGACCGAATGGATACGTTTCATCGGTCGGAGTGTAGCATGGTTCGAGGCTCAGCATTGCGATGCTTCGCTCCTCACCATGACACCCTCAATTTTCTCTCTCATCTTCCTCTCAAATTCAGCCCTCCCGAATCGCCGTGCAGACTCAATCAACCGCACGGAATCAAATGTCATCCGCTCACAATTCTGCATGGCTTTGATGAGTGACGCAGCCGTCGGCTCACGGAAGAACGCCCCCGTCACACCATCTTCCAGCGTTTCGAGTGCACCGCCGCTCCCGTACGCAATCACGGGTGTGCCGCATGCGAGGGATTCCAGCGGGACGAGCCCGAAATCTTCATCGCCCGGAAAGATCGTCGCTTTCGCTTCGGTATAGAGCTCACGTAGCTGCGGTTCTGTTCTGTATCCGGCGAACTCAATCGTCGGCCCCGAGATTGCCATCAGATATTTCTTTGCAGGCCCCTCGCCGGCGATGATCAGACGTTGCTTTGATTGATTACATGCTTCGATGGCGAGTTCGATGCGTTTGTAGGGGGCGAGGGTGGAGACGATGAGATAGTACGGATGGTCAGATGGGCCGATGGTCGGATGGTCAGATGGTCGAAACCAGAAGTCATCAATCGGTGGATGGATCACATTGCTCTTGCGCCTCCAATAGAGCTCAATTCTGCGCTGAACCGTCTTTGATGCCGCGATCAAGTGGTCGGGACGGTCGGCTGATTCCGTGTCCCAAATGCGGAGTTTGTGAAAAGTTTTTTCGAGGTGCCATCGCTTCAGCGGTCCGAGGAGCCCGCGCCCCGCGCGGTCGAGCACATCGTGCGTGCGGTCCCACAAGTAACGGGCGGGGGAGTGGACGTAGCAGAGATGTTTCGGTTTGCCGTTCGTGATGATGCCGTGAGCGAACGCAGAAGAGGTCGAAATCACGAGGTCGAAGTCCGAAAAGTCCCATGCTTCGACTGCGGAAGGAAAGCGGGACAGGTGGAGATGATGATTGAAGCGAAAAAAGGACTTAGGACTTAGGAAAGAGGACATTTGTGCGTTACTTACGCGCACACGCGAGGCAGGAAACCAGTCACCCAGTTTTTTTTCGTCATACAGCAGCGTGTAGATTGGCGCGTCGGGGAACATGTCTGCCAGAACGCGCAGGACGCGCTCGGCGCCGCCCCGCATCGTCAAAAGCTCGTGGACTAAAACGACTTTCATCCGTTCGATCATAGCAGTTCTTCCTTCCGTTTCTTCGGCCATTTTTTCACCTCTGCTTCACGTTTCCGTGCCGCGCTGAGCGTCCGGTATTTCTTCAAATGCACAAATTTTACGGGCCGACGGCTGCGCGTGTACTTGGCTCCTTTTCCTGCGTTATGGAGTTCTTCACGCATTTTGGGATCGATGCATGTGCCCGCATACAAAGAACCGTCACTGCAGCGGGCGAGGTAGAAATAATGCTTTGCCACGTCCAAATTCTACCACG
>CAZXIO010000127.1:0-2579 GCA_964640805.1 uncultured Candidatus Peribacteria bacterium | reverse complement strand
GTGCTCACGCGCGACGATGCGTTCGATACCATTGCGGACGCTGACCGAAAGGCGGACGTGGAGTTTTGTCGAGTCATGAAAATACCGGGTACCCCTCCCCCGAATGAGGGTTTCACCACGCGATTGCGTGATGCGACAAAACATTGCATTCCCGAAGCAATCGAACATCCCGCGCTGCTCACGAAAATGGGATGCTGGCTCCTTGGATTGGTGGAAGCCCTGCACGTGATTGATTCGCGGCAACACATGACGGCAAAAATGACACGCACGCGCAAAGAAATTACCCGAAAGTATTATGGATTTGCTCTGAATGACCTTGGCCGGCGCGCGGCAGACGATCGTTCCACATGGCAACAAATGTTCGGCTTGCCGCCCATGAAAGGAATTCCCGATCTGGAACCGGAACAAAAACCGGCCGGAATCGACCGAGCAGAACTTGTGAAAAAAATAGCGAATATCATCGATGAACAGAGCATGGAATTGTCGGAACTTTTGAGCAATTTCAGAACTATTGCCGGGAAAAAGATTCTGGATGAATACACGCTGAAACTGAAGGAGGCATTTACGCACTTCATGGAAAAATTCTGCCCCGAAAAAATATACTGGGGCGGCCCCATTGCGGCCATTGACGGATTTTTGAGCGAAGCCGTGGATCAGGCGGAAATATGGTTCCAGCAGGCGGGTGTCAGGGATCCATCGGTAGAGAAGCAGTACCGGAACCGTTTCTTCAAATCGCTCGGAGACATGCTTCAGGAGGAGCAGCTGCAAGGACTCTGCAAGGAACCCGGAAACGATAGTCCGGAAAGTACCGTTCAGGCGCTGTTTTTGAGGGGAAAAACGCGGAACAGCGCCACATCCGGTGCAGCGCGGCCCGCCGAAGCCCGGCCTCTCGTTCCCTCCAAAACACTCACCATGCCGATCCCGGCCGGGTTCGACGAGGCACTCAAAAAGGCGAACGGAGTGGAGCGAAAGTCGCTGTATGCAATCATCGATGACATCGTCGATTCGGCCATCACGGATCTCCCCACACAGCTGGATATACCCGATGCTGCCGAATTCAAAAGCGGAGTACTGGCCCCTTTCCGCAGGCAGGCCCGGCAAGCGGCGCAGGAAAGCACGAAGCAGGGGGCGATTCTGACTGCGGATGCCTGGGTGCAATTCTTTGAATTGCTCAGCGGGGCCGTGGAGAACGTCCGGGGTGTCCACGACGGAAAAGTGGCGGAGTATCTCTGCACTCAATTTCTGACCCGGAGAACCGCACTGCAAACGGAATTGTGTCCCGTGCCCGCAAAGCCGCCAACTCCGGAACCAACGGCAAACGAAACCGCGTTCGTGGAAGTGCTGGGCATGCACGACGTGCAGTATGCGGGCGCAAAGGAGCGCATCACCCGGGCAGCTCAGGACATCTTCACGCACGCCGCGAACGAGGCAATGATCGGCTGCAATACCGTACTTTCCGCCGCCGACTGCGATCATGTGAGGACGGTCATCGAAGCCGCGGCCGCCCGCATCCCCGCGAGCACAGAGACGCACCTTGCATTCGGCAAATTGGATGCAGACGGCATCAAAGCGGGGTTGCAACTGGTGCTGGAAGACGCGGTGCGTGAGCTCGCCCTGCCCGAGGCATTCACTACCGGGCTGCACGCGTCGCTCACGCAGCGGAGGGAAGAAGTGCGCGCTACGACCGACGAGATTGCGCTCGGAGCAGTGCTCTTCGAACAAAACCAGGACGGAGCCGCCACATTCGCAGACACGGTCGTAGCGGTGAAGACGGCGAAGGAGGATGAAAGCCTGCGATTGCATGGACAACAAGTCGACGAACTCGCAAAAGAGGGCGACCGGGAAGCGGACCTGCGCGACCGGCAAAGGGCGGAATTGATCGAGACGGCCAAGAACGCAAAAACCGACGGGGAACGCCTCGCGGCACTCGAAAAATTGAGGAACTTCCAGCGGGCACACAGGGTTATCGACGAAATGTCTCCGCAGAAGGAAGCTAAAAACCCTTGATTTCATCCTGTATACTCTTCTACCCCTTTTCGCCCCATGCTCTCGATTGAAACCCATCTGCTGCCCGAGATCGAAACCGAAGCCGCAAGGCTGAAAAAGGTCTACACGGATCATGAGAAATTGATCGACGATCTGATGAACGATTTCACAACGCGCTTCCGGGGCGAGGTGACGGACCGGGAGGCCATCGATTTTTGCGATCGGGTCAAACACATGCTCGACACTCACGCGATACCGCCCGATCTGTTGGCGGACATCAACACGTTCCGCCTTGCACTCTTCGTTAAAATTTTCGACCCGATCATCAATGAGGCAACCCAAAGGGACACTTCGTCGTCGTCACCATCGCCATCGAACGAGGAGCCGGGACCCCGGCGCGCCCGTAACGGCAAACCCGGCCGCCCCGAACGGGGCGATGCCGCGCTGCAAAAGAGAGTGGACGAGATGGTGCTGGAAAATTGCGACCTGTTCCGGCTGGCTGCGGAGCTGGGCATGGATGCCGTGGGGGACGCACTGGACGCACTGGTGGATTTTACGGATGAAGAGCGTCCGCGCGTGATGTCGTACATCAG
>CAZXIO010000126.1:0-2606 GCA_964640805.1 uncultured Candidatus Peribacteria bacterium | reverse complement strand
TATGCATATACGCGCCAATACAAACATGATGATGGCTATGATGATGAACCCTTCGGGTGAAGGCGCGTATTTGATATGTCGGCATAGATAACCACGAATTCAGCTATCAAATAAACCCTTCGCGATAAGCGAAGGGTTTATTTGTGTTTGGGGATATCAAGCTGCCGGGGATTGTGTCGTCGGTAGCCAATGTCCCTGTTCCTTGAGAATAATGTTCTTTGAAAAAGGAAAGGTTGATTTTCCCTCAAGTTGATCGGTACACTCACTCAAGAGAGGACGCAATGATGGACACACGGTTCTACGGCGGTGTCACGCCGAACACAAGCGATCTAGAAAAGGAAACGGAATTCCCCGCATTTGTTTTCAACCACAACTGGTACGTCCTTGGGAAGCGACCATTCAACCCGATCATCCGACGAGTATTTGATCGGTTCGGCGAGTATCCGGCTGGGTCATGGATTATTGAACCGGGGTGCGGAGATTTCCGGCTCGGTCGGCTTCTGATCCAACGCGACTGGCGGATCCACGGCTACGACAAGAGCCCGACCGCCGTCTCGCAATCAGAGGCGGCGATAAAGGACATGGGTCTGCCCGACAAGGTGACCCTCGCGGATTTCACGGAAGTTCCTTGGTTTGAGTTGGTTTGCAACAACCCATGTGGAGCGTTCAGCTGGAGGGTACTCCACACGATGTCACCCGAGGTATGCCTGACTATGTGCCGGAAGATACGAACAGCCCTCGTGCCAGGATGCGAGCACTCGTTCTTCCTAAGCCTTCTGTCGGATACAAGTTGGGAACGTGTTACCTTGGGCGACAAGTACGTCCCGGGGGCACCCAACGATCTGCGGGAGGTAATGGAATTTGACCGACTTAGGAGTATGCTACCCCCAGAGCAACGGCACTTGCTTCCCGAGCACTGGCTATTCTCGTTCTTCAATGAGCAGAGTATTCGCCAGCTTGCCCGTGACACCGGCTTTGATGTCCACGGCGATATCGTGGCATTCCAGGAGGCAAGCGCTTGGCCGCACCTCTCCGGAAACCATCCGTATCAGACATGGCTGTTCGCGGAATTCAAACCATTTGAGGATGATGTCCTGTCCTCATCTGATGAACTCCGTATCAGCGCATCTGCACCAGGCAAGTAGCAGAGCGTGGGCATAACATGAACCGACAGATATCCTTCACAGGACCTGTCGGTTGTTTTTTTAGTACTTTCTGCTACGGTAGGGTTACGTATGTTTGAAGCAACAATTGCCGGCAGCCTGCCAAAGCCTTCCTGGCTGGCAGAAACAAAAAAGCTGTGGCCAAAATGGAAGGCGGGAGGTAAAGAGCTCGCCGAAGCGAAGAGAGACGCGACGCTTCTTTGGATAAAGTTGCAGGAAGACGCGGGCATTGATATTGTTTCCGACGGCGAACAGTCGCGACAACATTTCGTGCACGGCTTTCTCGAATTTGTGGAGGGAATAGATTTTAAGCACAAAGTGAAAATAGGCATCCGCAATAACCGCTACGATGTTATGGTCCCCGTAGTGGTAGGGCCGCTTAAACTCAAAGGCCGCGTCCATCAGATCGAAACTCGGCTTGCGCGCGCGCATACGAAGAAGAAACTAAAAATAACATTGCCGGGGCCGATGACCATCGTAGACACGATCGCCGATCACTACTATGGCGACAAAGTGAAACTCGCCGTTACCTTTGCAAGATTGCTCAATCAAGAAGCGCGCGCCCTTGAGCGCGATGGCGTGGATACGATCCAATTCGACGAACCCGCGTTCAATGTCTACACAGAGGACGTGAAGCGCTGGGGGATTGACGCGCTTCACCGCGCCATACAAGGCATCAATTGCATCACCGCGATCCATATCTGCTATGGTTACGGAATCAAAGCGAATGTTCAATGGAAAAAAACACTTGGCAACCAATGGCGTCAATATGAGGAGATTTTTCCAGCACTCGCAAAAAGCCGCATCAAGCAGGTATCGCTGGAGTGCGCGAATTCGCATGTACCGCTTGATCTCTTGGGTCTCCTTAAGGGCAAGGATGTACTCCTGGGCGTGATAGACGTGGCATCCGAAAAAGTGGAGACATCGGCGCAAGTTGCCGCCACCATTGGCAATGCTCTCAAGTATGTGCCAGAGAATCGGCTCTTTCCCTGCACTAACTGCGGCATGGCACCAATGGACAGCGAAATCGCATTAGCAAAGCTCGTGGCGCTCGGCGCAGGTGCTGCGCTCGCGCGCAAGCGGTTTGGATAACTTAAGACTGTAGAAATTCTTTTTAAAACCCGCTGTTTATCATTCCCGCGAAACTTGTCCTCGACCTGATCGGAGAGCGGGAATCCAGAATCTAAAAGGGAAAACTAGATCCCCGATCAAGTCGGGGATGACAGTAAAACGTATTATTCAGTAAAGTCCGCGATGGAGATATGGAAATATTGTCAGCGCGTAAACTTCGCAGATACACGTCCATCGCGTCGCGGATATTCTTGCGGACTGCGTTGAAATTCTCGCCCCATGTGTGGCAACCGGGAAGCGCGGGGACATACGCATGAAAAGTATTGCGTTCGTCGGGTTCTATAATAATACGGTAGGTGTAGGTCTTCATTG
>CAZXIO010000125.1:0-2657 GCA_964640805.1 uncultured Candidatus Peribacteria bacterium | reverse complement strand
TGACAAGTTTCTCATACTCATTTTCACGTGTAGTCCTTCATTAGAGCGGAGTGTGATGGCCTCATTCTTTTCCCCTCTTTTTCATGTCCCTCGATACACGCAAAACGGACGAGAAGCCTTCAAAGAGAAGTAGTGTAAAAACACGCCCTGTGTCGAAGAGCTATGTGCCGGCCATCGAACAATGTGAAGATAGGATTGTGCCGGCAGCCCTGATTGATGCAATGCAGCAAGCTCTTGTGAATTTACCGATGGAAACAAGTTCTCAGATCCGGACGATTGTGAGTAATCCCAGTCCCGTGGCCGGATTCGATCAGATGACCGTGGTTCTTTCGCAAGCGCAGCGCGACGCTGCCGATATTCCCCTCCTCCAGCGCGATATTGTGACGTTACAGGGTGAGATCAATGCGCTCAGAACCGAAGATGCCCGGCTTACGGGCGTGATACAGAGCCTGGATGATCAGCGCGCAACACTCATGCCGCAGTGGAATACGTTGAAAACTGCAGTCACGACAATGCAGGATCAGCTGAATGCGCCGCTCCAGAGTGCAGGCAAGATCCGCGAGTTCACGGGGCACGAAGCGGCAGTGACAGGCGTAGCGCTCTCACCCGACGGAACGAAGGCTGCGTCCGTGGATCAGGCGGGAACGCTCAGGATCTGGGAAGTGTCTACGGGGAAGGAACTCCGGAGAGTCACGGGCCTCGGATGGATGAATGACGTCGCATTCCTCGGGAACGGGACGAAGGTTGCAGTGGTGGTCCAAAGCGGTTCGACCCGCGTGTTCGATGTAGCGACGGGGAATCAGGTGTTGAATCTTGCGGGAGGAAGCCTGAGCATTGCCGTGTCGGCCGACGAACAATGGATTGCATCCGGTGCGCATAATAAGACGGTGACAGTGTGGAATGCGTCGACGGGCGCGCCTGTAAGGACGTTTTCTGGATTTGGAGTGGAGGTGTCCGACATCAAGTTCCTGCCATCGGGAGAAATACTTGCAGGAAGTGATGCCAATGCACGGATCCTCACCCCATCCACGGGTGCCATGCGGACAATCGGAACCGTGGCGACGGGGACAGTACGCGGGGTCGGAGCGAACGCGTCGGGAACGAGACTCCTCTACGGCGGTGATGACCGGATCGTGCATGTGCGGGATGCGGCAACAGGCAATGAGACACTGCAACTGAAGGGATTCACGGCGCTCGTGTGGAAGATGGCATTTTTGGGTGACTCGAAAATTGTGACATCTACCTACGACGGCAAAATCTGGGTCCATGATGCTGTGACCGGACAACAGCTCAATATGTTTCAGGGATCAAACGGCGGTGCGGTGATGGCTTTGGCTACGGGACTGAATGGTGACTTCCTCTCGGGTGATGAAAGCAATGGCATGAAAATGTGGGGAACAGTGACTCAGTCGCGCCCGGCAGGAGTGACTGATGCGGCTCTGCAGGGCCTGCAGGTGCAACGGGATGCAAAGGGGATGGAGGTAGGAGCGGCGGAGGGGCGGCTGACCGTAGAACGTGGCAATCAGGATGCCGTGCGACGCCAGATCGCGGGGAAGGATTCGCTCCTGCAGGTGGAACAAAGCCAGTGGGAACGCGACATGAGCGTGTCGCTCGCGATCCCCGCCATGCAGGGGCAGATGGCCGCACTGCTGCAGGAGGCGCAGGCACCGGAAGTGGTGAAGCCCGTTGATGGAGCCATCGCACTCACGGCAAATGGACCGGGAGGCAAAGCCATGCGCAGCCTCGACTTCGGCGTGCGGGCCGGAGTGGAAAAGGTCTATGTGATGGTGAAGACGCTCAAAGACGACAACGCCGACATGTTCCTGCCGAAGACCTTCACGGTGGCACTGACGGAGGGGACGGGCAAAGTGAACGTTTCCTACCCCAACGGTTCGGCGAGCATTTGTGAAGATGTCGAAGTGACGATGTGGAGCGACGCGGCGCGGACGCAGCTTGTCGGCCAGAAGATGCGGCTGCAGTTCGGCCACTACGACACTGATATCAAAATCGTGGAAGGTGCGAAGACGCTGAACCCGGTGGCTCCCGTTGCAGCCAATGCAGGAGCGATTGCGGTGCCCGAAGTGACGCACTTTGAGTATCACTATGTGAATAACCCCGGGTTAGTGCAATTGGCGAGTGCGGAGGCGGCGAGGATCGCAGGACTCAGTATCAGTTACAGCGGGCCGGAGCGGGATCAGAAAGTGTTGGAGACGTATCCGGGAGTCAAAAAGTTCACAACCGCGTTCTTTGAAGACCTCAACAAGCTCGATCAGGCAACAAATCTTGCGAATGAACTCACGAACGGCATGGCATATATGGCGTATCAGGATGAACTGCTGAAAGTGACAGGCATGAAGAATGATTTCCCATGGAACGGAGGCATGAAACACCCGCAGATGTATCTGCTGGGCCAAGCGGGCGTACCGCTCCCGAGTGCGGATCAGGTCCGCAGCGCTGTGCACAATAACTTTACGGCGATCTACTTGAGAATCGGAAAGATCGCGATGGATGATCGGGACCTTACAAGAATTGAAACTGGTCAAATAGCTCAGGGCATCGATCCGAAAACGTATGGGCTCCCGCCCGACGTGATCGCCGCAATCAAGCTGTACGAATACAACTCTGCAAATAATATACGTGTGGTCCTGAAGGATCCG
>CAZXIO010000124.1:0-2696 GCA_964640805.1 uncultured Candidatus Peribacteria bacterium | reverse complement strand
TGCTTGAAAGATGATTGCACAATATTTGTAGCATTCATTTATTCCCTATAAGCCCGGAATTTATATTTGCCACGGCACAGAAGGTGAAATTCGCGCACACAATTTCTCGAACCACTTTGAGGTTGCCAACGATGCAGTGCTGCTTATCAGGGAAAAATGGACCGGCCAAAGGCAGGAAATTACTCTTGTGCTTGGAAAAGAGGCCTTCTCCGATGTGACGAATCCAAAAAATAAAGAAAGAGAAAACAACCTAATTACTGAAACTCTTAGGCAGCTGCATTCAATCTGCGATGCTTTGCTCGCTAAGATTGAGACAAAAGAAATGTTACCTGACCTTGTGGCAAGATTGAAGGATTACAGCGATAAAGCTGCTGCAAAAATTGCAGCTCTCAAGATTCTTTGAAGAAAGGCGTGAGCAGCTCAGGATAAACTCCGCTCCCTCCTTCGCCATCGGGCTACGGATGGGTAGGCATTTGGCTAGAGCGCCTGTTTGTTCTATCGTGCAATCAGTCGGGACGTAGCTCAGTTGGCTAGAGCGCCTGGTTTGGGACCAGGAGGCCGAAGGTTCAAGTCCTTTCGTCCCGACCAGAGTCATTGCTTCCACTTATATTTGGAAAAAGTATCATCTACGAACGACCCCGGCGAAGCGCCGCAGCGCGAAGAGGGGTCGTCCCGACCATCACATGACTGCCCCCCGCCCCTTCATCAGCCTCTCTACCGACTTCGGCCCGGGCAACAAAGGAATTGGCGTGATGAAGGCTACGATTCTGATGATTTGCTCCGAAGCGCAAATTATTGATCTCGCACACGACATCACGGGGTTTGGAATTACGGAAGGCGCGAAAATTCTGGAGTCCGTTTTTTATCTTCCGGTCGGCTTTCATATCTGTGTGGTTGATCCGGGAGTCGGCACAAAGAGACGGGCACTTGCGATCAGCACAGGACGCGGCGACGTTCTGATCGGGCCCGATAATGGAGTACTGCTTCCGGCAACGCGCTTTCTCGGAGGAATCAAGACAGTGCATGTGATCGAGAACGACAAGTACATGCGTAAACCGGTCTCGGCCATCTTCCACGGCCGTGACGTATTCGCCCCCGCAGCCGCGCATCTGGGCGAAGGCGTGAACATTGAGCAACTCGGACCATTAGTTGATCAAAGAGATCTGGCATCAGCTGCGTACGAGGAAGCAGTGTTTGATATTGATCATATCGACGCCACGGCGGTACTCATCAATAAATTCGGAAGTGTGTTTCTGAATGTGATGCAGAAAGAAATGCATACACTCGCGAAGCAGAATGACATGATCACTCTAAAATTCGGTGGAAAATCAGTCATGCTTCCGTACAAACGAACCTTTGGTGACGTACGGGTGAATGAAGAAGTAATATTGGATGATGATTTCGGGCGGGTCGAAATCGCAATCAATCAGGGGAGTTTTGCAGAGCGGCATGGGTTGAGACCGGGTGATAGCATTCGACTGCATCTATGAAGTTTTATTTGTCATCGTACCGAATCGGCAATAAGCCTGAAAAACTTCAGGAATTTTTCTCTCCCAATCGAAACGTTGGTTTTATTTCGAATGCTCTGGATTCGTGGCTGGATGCTCCGGCGAGGAAGCAGAAGCACATCAATGACGATATTGCATCACTCACCGAGCTTGGCCTGACGGTCGAATTGATCGATCTGCGTGATTATTTCGGGAAACAAAGTCTGTTGGAGAAGAAACTGAAAGAATTGGGAGGTCTCTGGATCAGTGGCGGCAATGTCTTTGTGCTGCGGCAAGCCATGAAATTGTCCGGACTCGATCAAATACTCATCAACTGTAAAGATGATGGCTTCGTGTACGGCGGATACAGCGCTGCGGGCTGTGTTCTCTCGGCTCATCTTGAACCATACAAGATTGCCGATGATCCAAATGATCGTCCCTATCCGGGGTTACAGGAAACGATATGGGAAGGACTCGATTTGATCGACTTTGTTTTTCTCCCACATTTTGATTCCGATCACCCCGAATCACAGGACATCCAGAAGGAAGTCCTTTATTGTACCGAGCGCAATCTTCCTTTTAAAACACTCAGAGACGGTGACGTGCTCATCATCGACTGAGAATTTCTCACCTCCAACAGCAGTATTGACTCTGTGATGCATTTCCATAAAATAGCAAATATGAGTCCCACACCTTTTGAGATTGCAGGCATGGAAGATGATGAGCTCGTGGCCCACCTCACAGGACTTTTGCAAAAGGCAGGTGCAGCACAGCACGTGCTTACGATTGATAAAATTGAGTATAGCGCGAAAAATGTCTTGGACATTTTAAAAACAAACAATCCATTGCGACGAAGAATTCTCCAGCTGCTTGTGAGGGAAACAGGGGAGATGGAATTGGCAAACTCTTATTTGTCATAAATATGTCCCGCTCCTACAAATATTTGGATCTCGTGATGGCCGCGTTCGTCACGATTCTGCTCGTGAGCAACATTGCTTCCTCGGCAAAGATCGTCGACTGGGGCGTAAATCTGTTCGGCATGCCGCTCGCATTCGATGCCGGCACGTTGCTCTTCCCGCTCAGCTACATCTTTGGCGACATCCTCACCGAGGTCTACGGGTACAAGAAGAGCCGCAGAGTCATCTGGACGGGCTTTGCCGCAGCGGCACTCATGAGCGGTGTGTTCTGGATCGTGCAGCACATTCCGGG
>CAZXIO010000123.1:0-2707 GCA_964640805.1 uncultured Candidatus Peribacteria bacterium | reverse complement strand
ATGGGTTTGCCAGCCACATGGAGAAGCAGAGACATGACATTCACGTTGTTTCACGATGGCTTGGGCACCAGAAGTTGGAGACGACAGAACGGTACTACCGTGACCGCCAAATCGTCCATTTTCCTGATCGTTCGGAAGAAGAGATGATCCTGGAAAATGTGAAAAGGGCGGGGTAGAAGGTCATTGAAAGTAGAAAATGCTTCCCCGGTTGACTCCCGTTATCGGATGTCGGCTAATTTTACCGGCTGCTTAGACGCGGATATCCCCAACAGCGTTTGAAATGCAGCCATTGGTGTGTTTCTCCTATTGAAACGGAAAACGTACTCATCCAGATACCCCTGTAAATATTTCGGGTCTACGCCGTGGTGAGTGCCGCTCAGCCAAGTCTTCAGATTGCTGAAAACTCGATGGATGTGAGGGGCTAATTGATGGGCTTTTTCAGGAGCGCCTTGAACCTTTGGTCGATGGCGATACCCGTTGAGAGCCGTCTCAGAATATCCCCTCCACCCGTCAGTTCGAATCGTGGAATCGGCCGCAATGTTGCTCCGAATAAATGCTCCGATCGTTTCTTCGTCCGCATGATCAATCATTTCAAGTCTGACGCGGCCGGCTCTTTCTTTAAATTTTCCACGTTCCGTATATTGAAGGACCTCGACGGCCCCGATCACCAAAGCTTTGTGATCCGCATTGACTGAGCCTCTTCCGCGTTGTCCCTTTGCGGGACCACCGATGATAGTACATCGTCTTCAATGAGTCCGGTCAACGGAGTCCGTTTTTCGTTGACCATTCCTTTCCGCAAACGTTGAAGCATGTACCAAGTCGTATCGTTACTGGTAATTCCCAACTGTCGTTGCAATTGTAGTGCGCTAATGCCAGGTGTATGAGTGGCAACAAGATAGGCCGCCCAAAACCATTCCGTAATTGCAACATGGGAACGATGCATAATGGTTCCTGCCGTCGGAGATGTCTGGCGATGGCATTCCCGGCACTCAAAAACATGCCGTCGAGTTTTCAGCCACGCTTCGTGCCCCGTACAATTGGGGCAAACGAAACCATCGGGCCACCGACTCTTTGCAAGGTAATCAAAGCACTCGTCTTCCGTCGAAAACTTCTTTCTAAACTCGCCAATAGTCTTGGGAAACTCCAGAGCCACTCACGCTAGGTAGTCCAGGCACTCACGGGAGTCAACCGGGGAAGCATTTTTCTGGTAAATGGGTCCCTAAAGCCGTATTTATTCGTGCTTGTAAGTCGTCGGGCAACCCTTTTCATCAGGCGGCAAGCGATTACTTTGGAACAATAATACATTTTAGTTCGAAGTTTAACGGAATGATTCTTTCGCTAAGAGATTTAGATTTGATGTGTGGCCACCAACCTGAAATAAACTTTAAACTCACTAAGACGAGCCTCTCTGGAGTATCCATGCGTCCCAATTGGGTTAAGGAGTTGGGTGATTACTTGGCCAAACAAAAAAACATCGCTTCCATTTCATTGGTAGCAAGGAGCTGTCAAATTTTTCCGTTGTTTTTCCAAGAGTGTAACCCCCACTTCAGTTAGGCTGCAATCTTCAGAGCAGGCCTATCCTGCGCTTCAAATTGCTGCCGCTTAATCTCTTTGACGACAGATTTTATCTGCTTGTGTCCCCGTAATTTGTGAAAGCCTTCTTCGCAACGCAGCAGCACGGTCGCCAACCACCGTTGGTGCATGCCCTTCCTGTATCGCTTGATATTCTGCTCTCTATCTCTCACCGTCGAAAACATGCTTTCTATTGGGTTGGTCGTGTAGAGAGAGCGCCGTAACATTTTTGGGACGTTGAGCTTGTGGAGGGTCAGGAGCTCCTTCATCGCCTCAAGCAGTGAGTCGGCTGCCGACTCATTAATGTTCCTGAGCCATTTCTCAAAGTCCTCGAGCATCTTCTTGGCGTCGGCGTGGGTGTTCTGCTCCAGGGCGGCCATGAGTTTGGCGGCTGCGGTCTTTCGATATTTTTTGGCCAGGTGCTTCTGGATATTGCGGCACTTGTGAATTGCGCACCGGGCGTGGATCAATTTCTTTCCGAACCGATCCTTTAACCACTTAATAATGCCGGACCCACCGTCGGTAATGAAAATGATTCTCTTTGAGAGCACGAGGCCCCGGCTCTCAAGATCTACCATCAGCTGTTCGCAAATATCGCTGTTCTCTGTCGCCCCCTGCCAGAAGCCAAGCACCTTCTTTCTGCCGAAGATATTGACGCCGAGTGCGACAATGAAGGCCTCTCCTCCCCGGTGGATGGTGTCCAGGTAAATGGCGAACGGCTTGAATTTAACAAGAGACCTCTCTTTGAACTCTTTGAGTTTTTTTGCCGTTATCTCGACGATACGATTGGAAATGGTCCCGGCCGACACTCCAAACGCTTTTGCCGCATCGATAACCGTGTCGCGATAACTTCGTTGGGACAGGCCACCCATTATTTTGGTCAGCAACTCCTCAGAGAATTCTCCTGGTCTCTTCATGCTCTTATACGATGGCAGGAGAATATCGTGATCATCTTTCCTGAGCCGAGGGCGTTGAACCTTGATCTTCTGGTCTCCGATAAAAACGGACCCACCCTCAGATGCCCACTTCTCAAGATTCGGATCGACCGGCGACCAATCGGGGCCCGACATATTTTCACGTTCCATTAGCATAATCGCTTCAGCTACCGTCCTCCCAATCTCCAGATGCAGAGAGT
>CAZXIO010000122.1:0-2725 GCA_964640805.1 uncultured Candidatus Peribacteria bacterium | reverse complement strand
CGTAGGACTTGTCGCGAAACGGGAATGGGGTCCCGGCGGACGCCTCTCATTCACCCTGTATCTTCCCGATAAGACCGGCGCATTTACGCGCAAAGTGTCCATCGAAGACGTAGCGCCATTCCTGCAGCGGGAGCTGATCAAGTTTTTCGCAGACGGTGGCAAGCCGAAAAAACCGATGGTTTTGGTGCAAGAACATTTGTTCCAACCGAACGAAATGGCTGAATCCTCGGCCGGCTTGTCCGGTCTCGTCGGGAAGACAGATTGGAATCACACGCAACTCGTGGACATAGAGTTCATCGGTTTGGAACAGGTGACGACAAAGGAGGGACAGAAAATCATCCAATTGCCCGACGGCTTCCGCAAGGTGCAACTGCTGTCCGAAGCCGAAAATATCACGGCATATCGGGATGAAGATCACAAGGCCGATTATGCTACATCTGCAGCCGTGCTCCTCACGAAGGCGGCGAAGCTCGGCGCGGACGAAGAAACAATCGAGGTCTTGCTGGAGAGACTCGTCGATACTTTTCAAAAGAAAGTAAACGAGCAAATCAAAGACATTCAAGGCAGTGCTAATTTTGGAGTCACGTGGGCAGGTATCAGCTTTCCTCATACCTTTGAAGAGGTGACCGATTCACTCAAAGCGCTTCGTATTCTGGGTGCACCGGATTCTGACGGAGAACAAGCTGTCATCAAAATTCTCGAGGAATACGCAGGAGACACTCACGACCATGTAGATTATCGGTTGGAACTGCTTGACGGTGTCTTTGACCTAAAGAAGATCAAATCCTTGATTGACTATCGGGCAATCTTCGGGCGGATGGAAGACAAGCGTGTGCAAGCACGCCAACTGGAGGCGTCACGCCGCCCTGCGTCTCCTGAGGTGATGAAGCGAACGAAGAACGTGAAGGTATTTGTGGGCGACATAGGAATTTATGATGGAAGAAGCGTGCGTTACGTGACGATTGTCTCTTACACGGGGGAAGAAACGACGCTCCGTATTCCGATTGGAGGCGACGTTAAAGAAGATTTTAAGGAGTTTTTTGGGGCGCAACATCTGAATGAGATCCAGCGTATGTTTGATAAAGAGCAAGGGCCATTCCCCGCAGCATCGTGGAACATGGATTGCTCCTTCATCGAGAGGAGAAAAAATGCGTACAGGGACGAGTTGCCGCCGGGAATGGCGGAGTTCCAAGTCGATACGACGTCGAATCCCGATAGCGTGGAATATGAAGATATGGCACAAGCCACCGTCACCATCACGGATCCGGAGGGCATCTATGACGGCCCCACGGTCCGTCTCGTGACGATTGTGCCGGATGGCGGCGGCCCCGCGCTCACGGCCCGAATTTCGCTGGATGACAACGTGTACCCGGACCACATCTTCGATGAAAAACAATTGTCCCGATTCGATGAACAGTGGCTGTTCGATTCGATGATACAGGCCCGGGACCTGGACGAATGGGATACGGGGCGTTCCATTTCGGTCAAAATCGTCAGGACGGTGGGAAGCAGCACTCTGAAGCTGCGACCGAACGTGCAAAAGTACGTGGTGTAGGAATGAGGACTTAATCTGATTCAGATTTCATTGGAGCGGCCCCAACCACTGCTCAAGCAGCCCGCGTATTTCATTCTCGCACCGTATCCGGTGATCCGTATTCCCTCTGTTCATTTCAACATATTTCCCCCGTAATTGATTTCTCTTATTCTCATCCAGCTGATCCAGGATATGCGGTGCAAGGTGGTGGCTGAGTTCCATAGAAAATTGTGAAAAGAGGAAGAGCAGTCTAAACAAAAATCGACCCTCTGTACAGGGCGAAAGGGGGTAGGTTTCGTACCCCAGAGAAACCTCTTTCGTGGCTTTAAAAAGAGGAAAAGTGCATACATGCCAAAAAATTGCTTTTTCTTCGATTGTGCCCCTCAAAACGGCCCGATATTCTCACTGCCTGTGATCAATCCCCCGTCTCCGCCGGCCACGCAACGGGATCTCCGCAACACCGAGATTGTGTTGCGTGGTGAAATGCAGAAAATGGAAGGCGGGCTGCGAGGTGAAATGCAGAAAATGGAAGGCGGGCTGCGAGGTGAAATGCAGAATATGAAAACCGAGCTCAGGAAGGAAATTCATACTCAGGGGCATGATCTAATGAATGAAATTGGCAAGTTCTATGAAAAACTGGAAGTAAAAATTGACGATCTGCGTTTGCATCTGGATTTTCAGCTTGAGCAAAAATTCTGTAATCTGCGCGACTCAGCGAGTGATAAAATTGCACTCGTGCATGACCGTATTGACCGCGTGGAGCGACGTTTCCTATCGAGGTAATTATTTCCGCCCCGCATACCGCCACGCCATCTCGAAGATTTGACGTTGGGTCTCTACTACTTCCCTGCTCTCGATGATCACCGCGAACATCTGGGGCGAGCTGGCGAACGAGAAAATGGCCACTTTGGAATCATAGATTTTGATTTCGTTGGTGAAGTCGAATTCCTTGGCGGGCACCAGCCGGATTTCGCGGCACATCTTGCGATCCTCGCCGCGGACGCGCTTGCCCGTCGCATCATCGGGTGCAATACCGCGCAGGTAGATGCCCCGCTTGACGCGCTCGGCCACGTACTCGATATCGTAATTCGGCCAGTACCGCCGGACGACCGTGGAATTGGCGAAGTTGAGGATTTCGCCGTGGGCCGTGAGGGTGTCGCTATAGACCTGCCGCACGCCTTCCCACCCTTC
>CAZXIO010000121.1:0-2746 GCA_964640805.1 uncultured Candidatus Peribacteria bacterium | reverse complement strand
AAAAAGTTCATTGAGTGTGCTTCAATTCGTGAAGCGAGAGATTTGGAACGTATAATTAAAAAATCGAAGAACATTACGAGATGGATCAATCGATAGAGCAGCCCCGCACGCGCTTGCGCGTTGCGGGGCTGGACGCAGGCTCAACGCGTCCCGCGCGAAGATGCGGGATTCCTGCCGGGGGTCCCACGTAAAATTGCTCGCAGCGAAGCGAGAAGCAAATTTTACGTGGGACGTGGCGACGAAGTCGCTATACGTCCCTGCTCGCAATCGCGTAAAGCGACACGTGGGCCGCCACGCGACCTTTACGGGTCACGTGGCACGGCCAGATAGCTTCCTCCGAGGCCCTCGGAGTAAAGGGCTGCTTTTTCCTTGATATAAAACTGTGCAAAAGCCTTGAATTCTCAGCTCCCTGATGGGATACTGGAGTCCTCTTCCTTCCATTCCATATGAACACAACGTTCTCGCGCCGGTCGGTTGTTTCCGCTCTGGCTCTTGTGGCGGCCACGGCATCCGTGACCGTGGCTTTTGCCTCGCACTCGTGGGGCACGTACCACTGGGCGCGCACGAGCAATCCGTTCACGTTGAAATTGGGCAGTAACGTGTCGACCATCTGGACCCCCTACCTTGCGACAACCTCCGGCGATTGGAGTGTGTCGGCGGTCCTCGACACAGCCGTTGTCTCCGGCGGAACCAATCCGAAGAATTGTCGGCCTACGAATGGACGTGTGGAGGTCTGTAGCAAGGCCTATGGCAATAATGGGTGGCTCGGGCTTGCCCAAATCTGGATCAGCGGATCCCACATCACGCAGGGGGCCGTGAAGGTGAATGATACGTACTTCAACACCGCCACCTACAACACTCCTGCATGGAGGAACCTGGTGATGTGCCAGGAAGTCGGCCACACGTTGGGCCTCGATCACCAGGATGAAACCTTCGGGAATCCGAACCTCGGAACGTGCATGGATTACACGAGTGATCCCTCCACCAACCAGCATCCCAACGCGCACGACTACGAGCAGTTGGTATCGATCTACACCCACCTCGACAGCTCGACAACGCTGAGCGCGGGTGTTCCGGGATCAAAGGGGCAGGATCTCGATGAGCCGCACCAGTGGGGCAAGGTCGTGAAGAAGGACAAGAAAGGCCGCCCCTCTCTGCTGGAACGTGACCTTGGTAATGGCGAGAAGGTCTTCACGTTCGTCGTGTGGGCGGACCAAGAGTAATTGCGTACTGTTCTGAGCCTTTCAATCACTGCGGGCCTCGGCCCGCAGTTTTTGGTACTCTGCACTGTGCACCCATGCGTCGCCTCTCTCTTATTGTCGCCTGCTGCCTGCTCGCTTCCTGCGCGAAGGCGGTCACCTCGCCTTCCGGTGACGACGGCGGTGAAATGACGGGCACATTCGGCAGCGAAATATCGCAGGTGCTGTTCGTGGATCCCGTAAGCACCACGAGGCAGCGCAATGAGTTGATTGAAGCGCTCAAGACACGGGGCAACCGCGCAGCAGCCCGTTCCCTTTTCGAGCAGTATGTTGCCGTGATCGGAGCGAATGGCGTACTGCAAGCGATCGAAACGGTATGGCCCAAATGCCACAGCGAAGCGCACGATTTGGGGAAGATTATTTTTGCAAAAACAAAAGATATCGGCACGGCACTCGCCGTGTGCCGCGATGGTTGCTATTCCGGGTGCATGCACGGTGTGTTGATGGAAGCCTTTGCGGGAGCGCGAACAAGCACCTCCGATGATCCCGAGCAGCACGTGGACGTGGGGCTGGTGAAAAAGATGATGGACGACATCTGTGCCGAAAAAACGATGATTCAGTCGTATTCCCCCGGCGACTGCGCCCATGCCACGGGCCATGCACTGATGGTGCTGGCCGACTACGTCGCACCAAGGGCGATTGAGTACTGCGATGAGTTCGGAACCGATGCCATGCGGTACTACTGCGCCACAGGTGCCTACATGGAGTATGTGACGGAAGAAGATGCACACGACGTCGAGCTCAAGCGCCGCCCCCTCTACCCGTGCGACGTCGGCAAATACCCCGCCGCCTGCACGCGCTACAAGATGGTCCACGTTGTCCGTCGTCTCATCAAAACACTGCCGGACGTGGCGAAGCTCATGCGAAGTTGCGATGAACTCGATCGGCATAATCAAATCGCGTGTTACCACGGCGCAGGCAACGCCTTCATGCCCGTGATAGCGCAGCGCAAGATCACATTGAGCCAGGTCTGTGGCCTCACCGACGATGCCGATCTGCGCTACGCCTGCATCGACGGCGCAATGGAGCGGATGTCGAAGTACCATACGACCCGGGCCAACGACGTGTGCGAAACCGTCTCGGGGACGGACCGGCAAACGTGTGACGCAGCCGTCAGACGCGGGATGTACGACATGAAGAAGGATCTGAGCTTGTACCTGAATTAGGCTCTGGGCTGGGCTAAAGCATGATAATATTGACAAAAACATTTTTAGTGCTAAATTTCTATCCGAATTTGAATGCCGCAATCAGGCTATTTCCTTGTCACGCAGCCGCTTCGGTCTTACTCTTCTGCCACAATTCTTCCCCTCCCATCGTATGCAGAGCATCCCCTCGCTCGTGCGTCGCAGTGTCTCGCGTTTTAGCGCGCTGACGCTTGTTTCGCATATCGTCCTCAGTTCCGCAGTCGCAGCACTTCCTATTTTTGCAACCCCGGCGTTTGCAGCGTCTCTGGGGCCGAACAACGGGTCAACGTTTGCGAATGAAAC
>CAZXIO010000120.1:0-2764 GCA_964640805.1 uncultured Candidatus Peribacteria bacterium | reverse complement strand
TTTGATTGACGGCCGCAATGCGAAGGAAAAGAATCGGTCATGGCTCTGCGCCTCTCCGAGTCTGCCACGCAGTCCCGTTCGGGTATCTCGGACGGCATGATGAAGGCGTTGGTGGCTTTCGGCGTGATGAGTTTCGGCGCAGATATGCAACGGGTGATGGCACAGGGAGATCCGCCGGCCAACGTACGTCAGATGGAAGTGAAAAAATCATTCATCCCGTCCAATGAGGTCCATGACCTGATCCTCAAGTGCAAGAGTGAGAATTATCGCATACGCGCACCCGCCTACAAGAAAATCGAGGATGGCCGTATCGATATCGACGGATTGATCGTTCTGCGCAACGCAATGAAGCATAGTGACGTCAATCTTTCACGCTGCGCCGGAGCCTTATTCGAGCGCCACAAAACTCCGTTCGTTCCCCCTCTGTTCGAGCCGTACAAAAACAAAAAAGTAGTTGCGCGCAACTCCAAAGTTGATGTGTGGATGTGGAGCGACGGCATTGCGAAGTCGTTCTCTCATCCGCCGCATTTCAGGAAATTCGAATCATGGAACAACGCACATGCAATCGAACGCAATTATACGTACCAGCCATGGCAGCATCATCCGCGTCTGGAGGATGCGCCGAAGGGCGACGTATGGCAACAAGCCGCACAAAAATGTGCGCAGGAACGCCTGCAGGCCGCTGCGGAGTATTTCGTGGGTTTGCCCGATGCAAAGAAACGGATGGAACAGGAATTTCTCGATATCCGCACCATGTTCGAAGAGTGGGCCTTGGCGGATGACAACTGGCGGAAAAATAACAAAGTTAAGTCCCAATTGATACCGATCCCCAAAGAGGAAGAGAGAAAGAAGCAATCATTCCTGCCCCCCACATGGCGCGAGCGGCTCTCCACCACCCTCAGTGCACATCTGGAAGAACGCCTGACCGTGCACACCGACGTACTCTCCGATCCCCTGCCGGTGAGGCCTGCGGAAATCTCCGTGAAAGCTGCCGATGTCGGTCAATCGAAAGACGAACGTGAATTGCCTGCAGGATCGAAAGCGTGATGCAGAGCCATGGGATGATGTAGAATGCGGGCAGTCACCGCGCCATGGTGGCGGAATGGTATACGCGCGCGACTCAAAATCGCGTTCTCGTAAGGGATTGTGGGTTCGAGTCCCACCCATGGCACCATTCGACTCGCACTCGCTACGCGAGTAGCTCGCTCATGGTAAACCACGTTCCTGTATCTGCGAGCGAGGAGAATGAGCCTGAGCGAACGTAGTGAGTCGAAGGACCCAACAAAAAACAAACAAAAATGTGGTATCATCGACCGCTATGTCTTGGTTTGTATACATAGCCCAAGCTCCAACCGGCAGATATTACACCGGCATTACCACTGATCCACAGAGACGTATGCAGGAACACAATCTCGGAAAGGGCGCGAAATTTGCACATGATCAGGGAGCATTGAGGCTTCTCTACACGTCATTACCATTTCCAGATCAATCATCAGCTCGTATTCGTGAAGTGCAGATCAAGAGATGGACGAGGGGAAAGAAAGAAAAACTGATTCGGGGAGAGTGGAAATGACTTAGATTTGCTCTATGCTGAAACCACTATTTTCTCGGAATTCTATACTTCACATCGACTTCCTTCCCCGCAGGACACCATTGATTTTGGCACTTTCCGCCTGCTCCCTTTGGTGCGTGATTCTGGTCAGTGCGCGGATATTTTATACGGGGGAAATCACGTTCTTCTTTCTGCTCTGGAACGTCATCCTTGCATGGGTGCCGTTTCTGGCATCGCTCTTGATGCTTCATTTGCTACGTCCTGCTCATCATCATCGTATCCTACTGTTATGCGCAGGCGTTCTGTGGCTGCTCTTCTACCCCAACGCGGCATACATCGTGACGGATTTTCTGCATCTGCGTCAGCGCATCGGAGTTCCCCTGTGGTATGACGTCTTTCTGATAGCCTCCTGCGCCTGGACCGGCCTCATGCTCGGCTTTATTTCGCTCTGTCTCGTCCAACGGGTGCTGCGCGAAAGAGTATCGGGAATCCTCACGTGGATCTTTGTGATCGCCGTCAACGTCTTGAGTGGATTCGGCGTATATCTGGGACGGTTTGCGCGCTGGAACAGCTGGGAAGTGTTCACACAACCGCGCGCAGTGTTTGCAGACGTCCTCTCCCGTCTTAGTGATCCCTTGACGCACGCCCAAACACTCGGCGTTTCTATCAGCCTCGGCGTGTTCTTATTTCTGGCCTATTGCGTGGTTTTCTTTCTGCTTTCTTCCTCTAAGATAAAAACCCCATGAAGCAGTACTCCACCTTCATCTTCGACTCCTTCGATTTCGACCCGAAGGAGCGCCGGATCGAGCTCAAATATAGCCTCGATGACGAGATACGGTTCACCGAGACGCTGACACTGCCCGAGGGCCGTCAATTTGCCAATTACGATCCCCAGACGCTCGGCCGCGCACTCTTCGCCCTGCACCTTGCCGGTGGCGTCAGCTACTACAAAACCTGCCTGCCAAAGAAGATCGGAATTCAGTACGGCGGAATGCTGACGACCGAGCAGGCAGCGTTCTGGAACTCGGTGTACGAGAATGGACTCGGCGAATTTTTCTATAAGAATGATATTGATTTTCGCGGTCTGATCAATTTTCCTTCTTCAGGAACTTCAGCCCCGCTCACGAGTCAGCGAGTCAGCGAGTCAACGAAACACCGCGTCCTCGTCCCCATCGGCGGCGGCAAAGATTCCCTCGTCACCACCGAACTCCT
>CAZXIO010000119.1:0-2873 GCA_964640805.1 uncultured Candidatus Peribacteria bacterium | reverse complement strand
CTGGGCCGAGCGGCGGAAACTGGAAACGCATCCGAAGACGGGTGCTGCCCAGTTGGTGGAGATTCGCGAGACGGTTCAAGAGATTCTCATCCCGACGTATGTGGAGGCGCCGAAGCCGGTGCCCGCCAAGAAGCCGCTTTTCGCCAAGATTTCTGACGACGAATTGCTGAGCTACGGCGTGCCCGCAGAGTGGATGAACGACGTGCGCCAGGCCACGGACGGCACGCTGCTATCGCTGGCGGATCATTTGCCCAGCGAGGCAGCGGAGGCGCTTCTGGAGTTAGCAACTGGCGGAAAGCCCCGCACGCCCCAACCTGTAGCTGTGGCCGCCAATCCTTTCGATCATCCCGACGCCCAGCGCCGGTTCCGCGTGATGACCAATGTCGAAGAGCTGCAGCGCGCCTTCGAATTCCCGTGGGAGAAGTGGACGATTTTCCTTCATCCCGAACAGCGGCAATGGGTCGAGCGTGACTACAACGGCCCGGCGCGGGTCTCTGGTTCAGCCGGCACGGGAAAGACCATCGTCGCCCTGCATCGGGCCGTCTTTCTGGCCCGTGCCAACCCTGATGCGAGGGTCTTGCTCACAACATTTTCCGACATCCTGGCGAATGCTCTTCGAACGAAACTTAGGCGACTGATCAGCAATGAACCGCGTCTGGCTGAGCGACTTGAGGTGCATTCCATCGATGCCATCGGCCATCGGCTCTTCAAGTCTCACCTCGGCCAATCGCAGATCGTATCGCAGGACAAAGTTCTGGGACTCCTGAAGGAGGCAGCCGCAGAAGTGGGCGGCCATACATTCAGCCTGCCATTTTTGCTGACGGAGTGGGATCAAGTCGTCGATGCGTGGCAGTTGGAAACATGGGAGGCGTATCGTGATGTCAGGCGGCTGGGCAGAAAAACGCGGCTGCCGGAGAAGCAGCGTGCCGTTCTCTGGTCCATTTTCGATCGTATCCGCGCGCGACTGGCGGCAGGGAACCTGATCACTGACTCAGGCATGTTCAGCAGACTGGCCGCTGTCGTAGCCGAAAGTAAAAATCCGCCCTTCGATTTTGCCGTCGTGGACGAGGCACAAGACATCAGCGTGGCTCATTTGCGGTTCATCGCCGCGCTCGGTGCGGATCGGCCGAACAGTCTGTTCTTTGCGGGAGACCTCGGGCAACGCATCTTCCAACAACCCTTCTCGTGGCTCGCACTGGGCATCGATATTCGCGGGCGTGCCCGGACACTGCACGTTAATTACCGAACCTCCCATCAGATCCGCATGCAGGCGGATCGATTGTTGGCTCCAGAAGTGACCGATGCGGACGGCAACACGGAGGAGCGGGGAAACACCATCTCTGTGTTCAACGGTCCCGCACCGACAATCAGGGTTTGTGACAGCCTCGAAGCCGAGAAAGCTACGGTCAGCAAATGGATTAAGGAGCTCCAAAGCGAAGGAGTGATGCCCCATGAGTTGGGAGTTTTCGTTCGATCTGCGGCGGAGCTGGACCGAGCGCTTGCAGCCGTTAAAGAAGCAGGGCTCGCCTTCAAGATACTCGATGAAAAAGTTGAAACAACGAGTGGGCAAGTTTCGATCAGCACCATGCATCTCGCCAAAGGCCTGGAGTTCCGCGCAGTCGTCGTCATGGCCTGTGATGACGAGGTCATTCCCTTGCAGGAACGAATCGAGACGGTGGCGGACGACGCGGATCTGGAAGATGCGTACAACACCGAACGCCACCTTCTCTATGTCGCATGCACCCGTGCAAGGGATCATCTGCTCGTAACCAGCGTCGCTCCGGCATCGGAGTTCCTTGACGATCTTAGGATTTGAAAGGAAGAATACTGGAATTGGGTATTGCATCATCACTTGGGGATGGAGTCAGGATGGCGCAACTGTTGTCACCCTTCAGGACGACGATCAGGCTGTGCGCGAGATGCGCTTCGGATCAAACGGGTGATGGCCTGGGCGGGGCGATTGACGATTCAGGAGATGGCCAAAGCGTTGGAGAGAGACGAGGATTTACGGAAGTGGGTGCAGGCCCTTTGCGAGACCATACACCATTACGGTACGAAAAGATCGGCAGCTAAAAAAGTCAATAAGGCATGCCTGGCCCAGTTATTGTTATTCACATGGTAGATGACGGGCATGGCGATGACGACCTTCTGCATCTGATCGTCGAGATCAAAGGCCCCGGCGCGAGGACGCGAAGGAAAAGAAGTCCACGATGGAAACCTAATTGGGTGCCCAGTGTGAATCAAGTCGCTCAATATGGCCGATGGGCCTTTGCCGAGTTTAAGGAGGTCTATCAGATTGAGGCCGATTTCAAGGCCAAGGTCGAAAGAGAGTTCAATAAGATGATCACGAATATTGCACAAGGGGAGTGACCGATGAAAACAGACTTGATTCGCACACTGACCAACACCTTCGAGGCTCACACCCAGGAGACCGAGGGTGGGGTTGAATTCTGGCTCGCGCGCGACATCCAGCATCTCCTTGGTTACGCGGAATGGCGCAATTTCAATACAGTCATCAGCAAAGCCAAAACTGCCTGCGAAGTCTCGGAACATCCGATTTCCGACCATTTTGTTGATGTCAACAAAATGGTCGACTTGGGTTCGGGCAGTCAGCGGGAAATCGACGACATCATGCTCACCCGTTATGCCTGCTATTTGATCGCCCAGAATGGTGATCCGCAAAAGCAGGAAATCGCTTTTGCGCAATCGTACTTCGCTATCCAGACCCGACGGGCTGAGTTGATCGAACAGCGGATACTGGCGGCAGAGCGTGTTTCAGCCCGTAAGAAGTTGACTGCCACAGAAAAGGAGCTTTCGTCACTGATCTTTCAACAAACCGGTAGCGACCAAAACTTCGCCCTCATTCGCAGCAA
>CAZXIO010000118.1:0-2930 GCA_964640805.1 uncultured Candidatus Peribacteria bacterium | reverse complement strand
ATCCGCAAGTTTCGCGAGCAAGGCTTTGCCCAGACCATCAAGACCGCCAAGCGCATGGTCGAGAAAGAGCGGCTCGAGGTGTGGGATATCCTCGATGAGGTGATCAAGGACCATCCGATCCTGCTCAACCGCGCGCCGACGCTGCACCGGCTCGGCATCCAGGCCTTCGAGCCCGTGCTGATCGAAGGTAAAGCCATTCGTGTCCATCCGCTGGTGTGCACCGCGTTCAACGCCGACTTCGACGGCGACCAGATGGCCGTGCACGTGCCGCTCTCGGTCAAAGCTCAGGATGAAGCCGCCACACTGATGTCCGCTGCCCAGAACGTCTTAAAACCCTCCGCCGGCGAGCCCATCATCAACCCGGTGCAGGACATGGTGCTCGGGTGCTACTACCTCACACGCATGCACGACGGCAAGAAGGGACACGGCATGATCGTCGCCAGCCCGGAAGAAGCCTTCATGGCCTATGATCAGGGAATCGTCGATCTGCAGGCCAAAATCAAGGTGAGAATGACAAAGTCTGAGGGCGAGGGATACGACATGGTTGAAACGTCCGTGGGGCGCCTCAAGTTCCAAGAGGTCGTTCCGCCGGCATTGGGGTTCATCAACCAGACCATGAAGAAGAAGAACCTGAGCGACCTTATCTCGAATTGCCTCGAGCTTCTCGGCCGCGAAGAGACAGTCGCGTTCGCCGACCGCATCAAAGACATAGGCTTCGCTTCCGTCACCACGTCGGGCATCTCCATCGCAGCTTCCGACATCGTCATCACGGAAGACCGCAAGCGACTCCTCGAAGAGGCCAACGAGAAAATCCGCAAGATCAACAACTTCTACTGGAAGGGGCTCGTGACGGCCGATGAGCGGTACAACCACGCCATCCGCATCTGGAGCCACACGAAAAACGAGGTCACCAACGCCATGATTCAGGCCTTCCTCGCACACGAAGAGAACGACATTACCTACGTGATCGACTCCGGCGCCCGCGGCAACTGGGGGCAAGTCACACAGCTGGCCGGCATGAAAGGTCTCGTGGCCAACCCGTCCGGCCGCACGATCGAGCTGCCGGTGCAAAGCAACCTTCTGGAAGGCTTCAACGTGCTCGAGTACTTCATCGCCACGCATGGTGGACGCAAAGGGAAGTCCGATACGGCGCTCAAGACCGCCGAAGCCGGCTACCTGACCCGTCGTCTGGTGGATGCCGTGCAGGACATCATCATCCGCGAGGAAGACTGCGGTACGGTGCAAGGTCACTTGGTCACCCGGGCCGACTCCGAGAAAATCGGTGAGAAATACGAGTTGCGCCTCTTTGGTCGCGCACTGGCGCAAGACCTCATGGACGGGAGCAAGAAGCTCGCGAAGCGCAACTGCGAAATCGACGGCGATTTGATCGAGGTTATCAAGAGCAAAGGGATCGACGAAGTGCATGTACGCTCCGTCATGACGTGCCGCACGCGCGGGGGCATCTGCATGCGCTGCTACGGTCGTGATCTGTCCGATAACAAGACCGTCAAAATCGGTACCCCCGTGGGCATCATCGCCGCTCAGAGCATCGGTGAACCCGGTACGCAGCTCACCATGCGCACCTTTCACATGGGAGGAGTAGCCGAAGGAGCCGATATCACCCAGGGTCTCACGCGTGTCGAGGAACTGTTTGAAGCCCGCTCACCTCGCACACCCGCGACACTCAGTGATATCACGGGCCGCGTGAAAGTGAGTCACCAGGGCGGAAAGACGACGGTCATCGTTTCGGCCGAAGAACCGGGTGAAGACACCTACTACGTTCCATCCGGCTACGAAGTGACCGTGAAGAAAGGCCAGGAAGTGGAGGAGCGCGCCATCATCGCCAAGTCACTCACAGATAAGAGCACCATCAAGGTCACGATCGCGGGCAAGATCAGCAATATCGAGCGTGGAATCATCCGCATCCGCCACAAAGAGAACCAGGAACGCAGTTACGAGTTCGGTCCCCGCGAATCCATGCTTCTGAAGACGGGCGCCATGATCGAAGCAGGCCAGCCGTTCAACGTCGGCCATTTCAATCTTCAGGAACTCCTCGAGAAGAAGGGTGCTTACGACGTGCAGAATTACATCGTTCAGGAAGTGCAGCACATCTACGCCTCGCAGGGCCAGACTATCAACGACAAGCACCTCGAGATCATCGTGAAGAAAATGTTTTCCAAAGTCCGCATTATCGACGCCGGCGATACCAAGTTCCTTCCCGGCGAGACGGCCGACATGGGCGACATGCAGTACGAGAACGACCGCGTCGAGAAAACCGGCAAGAAGGGGACCACGTACGAGCAGCTGCTCCTTGGCATCACGCGCGTTGCGCTGGCCACCGATTCGTGGCTTGCCGGAGCCTCTTTCCAGGAAACCATCCGCGTCCTCGTTGAGGCCGCCACCACGCGGCGCATCGACATGCTCCAGGGCCTCAAAGAGAACGTCATCATCGGGCGATTGATCCCGACGGGTGATGTGTATCGTAAGCGTTACTTGGGCGAGAAGGTCGAGGAAGGTGAAGAGTAAGCCACTTCCTCCCTTTACATCCCCCCGCATTCCCCTTACTATTCCGTCCCATGCCGACTATCAATCAATTGATCCGCAAGCGCCGTCGCGACAAGCGACGCAAATCGAAGGCTCCCGCCCTGCAGACGGCGTGGAACGCACTCAATATGCGCAGCATTCCTCTGGCCAAAGGGTCGCCCTTCAAGCGCGGCGTGTGCGTCAAAGTCACGACGATGACGCCGAAGAAGCCGAACTCCGCTCTGCGCAAGATTGCCCGTGTTCGTCTCACGAATGGCTACGAGGTGAAAGCCTACATCATGGGTGAAGGCCACAATCTGCAGGAACACTCCGTGGTCCTCGTCCGCGGCGGCCGCGTGAAAGACCTTCCGGGTGTTCGTTACCACATCGTCCGCGGCGTGCTCGAC
>CAZXIO010000117.1:0-3049 GCA_964640805.1 uncultured Candidatus Peribacteria bacterium | reverse complement strand
TGCCAGATTTTTTCGTAGAGTCCCGCCTTCTCCATCTCGGTATGGACAATGGCATCGGCCTCGCGGAGGAGGTCCGCACGCTCACGCGTCAGATATCCCGGTGTGAAGATGAAGGACGGAACGTCGGGCCGCGACGTGCAGAGGAGCACGCGGTTAATTGCAGGATCACTGTTTGGAATCGTCGTCGCGAGTTTCAGGAATTCATCGGCAATGTGGCACGGTCGGTCCGAGAACACCGCAAGTGCATGCCGATACGTCCTGCCATCACCTTGGACTCCGACTGATCTGACCGGCAACACGACATGGAGAACTTTTTTTTCGGCACCTAAGTCCTCTTTCCTAAGTCCTAAGTCCTCTTCTTCGGCACAGAGGATTCTGACACCAAGACCGGGCCCCGGAAACGGATGCCTCCAGACGAGCTCATGTGGCAGGCCGAGATCCTCACCCAGCTGCCGGACTTCATCTTTGTAGAGTTCTTTCAGAGGCTCGATCACAAGCCCCGCATCGATCATCTTCTGCACAGCATCCACGCGGTTGTGATGTGTTTTGATGTGATCGGCATGCTTGGTGCCGCCGGTCTCGATCGTATCCGGATAAATTGTCCCCTGCCCCAATAGCCACTCGCCTTTTCGTCCTTCAGATTTCGACCTTCGATCTTCGATTCCCATGCTTGCACTGACTCTTTTCTGGACCGCGAGGAATGTATCTCCGATAATTTTTCGCTTCTGTTCCGGCTCGTACACATCCTTCAGGTTCGCGAAAAACTCATCGGATGCATCTTCTATATGCAGATTTGTGATTCCGAGTTCTTTGAACGCCGATTGAATCATCGCGACCTCGTTCTTGCGCATCAGCCCCGTATCGACGAGGAGTCCCTGCACGCGATCGGCACCCAACACTTTATTGAGCAGCGTGAACGCCACCGTGGAATCGACCCCTCCTGATACCAACATGAACACATTGCGATCCCCCACCTCCTTTTTGATCTCTGTCCCGATGCGTTCTTCGAAGCTGGTGACGGACCAGGGAGTCGCCTCACACAGATCGACGAAATGCTTGAGGATCTCCATTCCGTGCTCCGTGTGCGTCACTTCCAAATGGAACTGAGCACCGAATATTTTCCGCTTCTCATCGCCAAAAGCCGCGTACTCCCCCACGTCCGTCTTCGCAGTTTGGGCAAATCCTTCCGGGAGAGCCGTGACTTCATCCCCGTGCGACATCCAGACCGTAAATTTTTTCGGCAGACCTTTGAAGAGATGCCCGTGATGCGTGACTTCGAGGGGAGTCGACCCGTATTCCTTCGTCTTCCCCGGTTCCACCTTCCCCCCGAGCGTGTGCGCGATCCACTGATGTCCGTAGCAAAGACCGAGGATGGGAATGCCAAGCTCCAGAATCTTCGGATCGGCCTGGGGACTGCCCTCTTCGTACACGCTCTGTGGTCCGCCACTGAGGATGATCCCCGCGGCCAGCTTAAGTTCTTCCGCGGGCGTCTCGGAGATCCTGATTTCGGAAAAAGCCCCAAGTCTCCTGACTCTGTTGGCGATCAAATGCGCGTACTGTCCGCCGAAGTCGAGTATGACGACACTTCCGCTCGTGACCGAGCGTTCAGTGCGAGTGGAGCCTGGATGAACCATGCGCCAAGCATAGACACAATGCGGACGATATGCAGATTTGACTATAATCCATAAAGGCACACAATATCATTGATGCCCCTGCTCTATCCGCTCAGCGCTGAAGGTGATCTAGACCGGCTCAGCCGTTATGCCAACACAATGCGGAAGAAGGCGGCGGCGGATCGGATGGCTGCTACACTCGGGGTTCTGAGTGGCACTGATGCACAGTTGTGCATGTCGCGCAACTATCTCCGCGGGCTGCTCGAATTGATGGAGGCCGCGGGCTCGAATAATTTGTTCGATCTTGTGCATCAAAAATTCGGCGAAAGCTTCCGGCCCTCTTCCCCGATCTTCACGGAAAATTCACTGGCAGATGGATATAGCCGTATCGTTGCATCCACGATGCATCGGTTTTACGAGGTATTGGATTCGCGGCCCTTTTGCGTCGACAGCATCCCCACTCACATGGAACAGGCGGCCCGGGCTCTGGCAACCGGGATGCAATTTCCGTTCCTGATGTGCATGCGTGACTGCCGCAGGCAGATATTGGACCTCATGCAATATCATCCGGCCCAGCCCAATCTCTCGGCCCATAGCAAAAAGTGGAAGTCTATTGCCGGCACCATGCAAGCGGCAGGTTCCCCGGATCAATTCGCTGCTGCGGTCAAAGAATACCAAGAAACAAAAGAATACGCCGCCCTCCAAATGCCGGAACACCTGGAGCGGGCTCGTATTCTTGCACACAGTGAGCTGGAGGCGATGGACCTGCGCTCGTATGCGCGGATGCTCACCGCACCCGAAGAGCAAAATGCCCTTGGAGTGTTCGATCGGGATGTTCTTGCAACTGTGAAACAATATTACGGCATATTCCAAGACGGATCGACGGAAAGACCTTCGCTCGAAGAGATGCATAACGAAATATTCCCGTGGGCATCGCTGCGATTGGAATACCTCGGAATTACGCGCGCTCTTGAAGAACCGGCGATTTGGAATGCGACGCAGTACACATAAGCACTATCAGCACCCAGCCATATGACAAATTGGGAATCCCACCGGCGCAATGCAATCGATGACGCCGCTTGGGCGGGGCAGTTCTGCAACAAGCGGTTTTTTAGGAAGAAGATTCTTGAACCGCTCGTTCCTTCCTTTGATTTTCCTACGGGCAATGGGTTGTTCGCGCAGTTCAATGCGGTTCGCATGAACCGCGCCAGGGTCGCCTTGCAATCATTGATAGCCTCGTGGCCGCAAGAACTGCGCAATCGTTACGTTGCAGATCATCTCGAACGGTATTCCGAATTAATCGACTTGGAGCAAGAATACGCCGAACTGCATGTCGAGGTCCTCCGGCGCGAAGCTCAAGGAACGATGCTGGCAGTGGTGGTCTATAATGCCGCGCAAGCAGAAGCTCTTGTTTGGGAAATGCGGCAGAAGGTGAA
>CAZXIO010000116.1:0-3060 GCA_964640805.1 uncultured Candidatus Peribacteria bacterium | reverse complement strand
AGGCAGGCGCAGATTGAAGCGTAAAAGGAGGGGGCTTAGTTCGCCGGCCCTCCCATGTGCATCACCCACACGCCTGCATCGATGCCCACGCCTGCGTCGATGAAAGACCCGGTGAGCATGGCCTGACGGTGCGCAAGAGAGCGTATCCACGCATCCACGACGTCGCGCGGTGTGCGCTGGCCGCGGGCGAGGTTTTCGGCCACCACGAAGCGTGCGATGCAGTCGCAGGAGGGATCATAGAAGATGCGGTAGTAATCGGACGCATTCACGCGGTCCTGCAGCGTTTGTCCTGCGGGACTGATGTGACCGAAGAAGTTCCCCTGTGCCATGGATTGTGCGTAGGTCTGTGCAGAGATTTCGAGGGCCGCATTGGCTGTAAGCGGAGGCATTCGCACCGCCCGGCGCTGCGCGTTCACGAGTGCGATCACTTCGTCGCGGAGTGAGGCGAGCTTTGCGGGATCCTCGTACGACGGGGGCGGCGGGACCGCAAACACGTGCATGCCGGCGCGCTTCATTTGCGCCATCTCGGCCGTCTTCGTTGAAATCACGTCGTAGAGAGTCACGGACCGCGAGTTCTGCAACGATGCCACCTGCCTGATCGGCGGGAGGGCTCCCACCTGCGGCACGAGAATACGCAGCGCCCTCGCCACCTCTTCGTGCGTCATGAATTTCCCCGGCTGCAGCAGCGCGGGATCCGCATCGGCGGGGAAGAGTTTGAAGCGCCCCACGATGCCGGCGTACTGCGCATACCATGCGGATGAGTCCACGTCGCGGTGGAGCGCGGGAAGATTCGGGGGAAGATCGAACGTGACGGCGAGCATCTTCAGAAACTCCGCGCGCGGCAGGGGATCGCCCGGACGGATGGCATTCGTGACGGGTGACGGCACAAGCATTCCGTACTGCACTCCCAGCACCACATAGCGTTCGTACCACTCGCCCACGGCGACATCGGGAAAGCGGCCGCCCGACAAAAATGCGGGGATGTTGCGCTCCTTCAGCCGTGTTTTGAGGAGGATCATCGTGGCCTCCGCGCGCGTGACGTAGGGAGTGTAAAACTCCACTGCCGCGACTCCCGTCACTGCCGGAACAATGATGGCGAGAAGCAGTGCCGCAAATCGCGAGAATCGCCACATGGATGTGATTTGTGTGAGTTTTAGGCTTATTGACATTATAACATATTTATTAATTTATAACAAATACACTAGGCCCATTAAAACATCGTGAAATCGGTGATTTGACGTCCACGAGGGCGTGGCAGTGTCACGCCACTACATTCATTACTCATCCCCTTCCGTAGCCTAAAATAACCTGCTAAAGTCCCCCGGCTCTATGCTTCACAACTTCAAACCCGCTCACGGCTCCCGACCCAAGTGCAAGCGCGTGGCGCGCGGCAACAGCGCGGGTGGCGGCACAACGGCGGGACGCGGCACAAAAGGCCAGCAATCGCGCGTGGGTAAAGGTCGCAAGTTTGGTTTTGAAGGCGGGCAGGTCCCCCTTCTGATGCGCCAACCGAAGCTCGGCGGCTTCAAGCGCGAGCGCAAAATCCACTATGAAGCCATCACGCTCCAGATGCTCGAACGCAGACTCGAAGCCGGTTCGTACGATATCAGCGCCCTTAGAGCAAAACGGATCGTGCGTACGAGCGGCAAGGTGAAGATTCTCTCGGGCGGCGCGCTCACCAAGAAGTTCAACCTCTCCGTCCATGCCGCCTCCAGGAGCGCCCGCGAAGCGATCGCGAAGCTCGGCGGTTCCGTGATCATCGTCAGGGACCGACCATGAAATTCCTCACCTACCTCCGGCAAATCTGGCACTCTGAGGATCTTCGCAAAAAGATCCTTTTCACGATCGTGATACTCCTTCTCTACCGTTTGGTGGCGCACATTCCCGTGCCCACCGCGGATCCCATTGCGCTGCGGCAATTCCTCACCACCCGCGGTGCGGGCGGAGCGCTGGGTGTGTTTGCGGCGCTCACCGGCGGCGGACTGGATAACTTCTCGGTCGTTCTCCTCGGTCTCAGCCCGTACATCAACGCCTCCATCATCATCCAACTCTGCACCGTCATCTTCCCCAAACTTGAAGCACTCAGCAAGGAAGGCGCGCAGGGGCAGAAGGAACTGAACCGTTACACCCGCTGGCTTACCTTCCCGCTCTGCTTTGTGCAGAGTTATGGCTTTCTGCTCCTGCTCGGCCGCGGAACCATCCAGCTCGTTGATACCTCCTTCCCCACGCTGGACATGGTGCTGCAAGGAAACCCCGGCGTGCTGGCCCCCATGATTTTCGTCACGGCCGGCTCCCTCTTCCTGATGTGGTTGGGGGAACTGATCACCGAGAAGGGCATCGGCAACGGCGTCTCGATGATCATCTTCGTCGGCATCGTCTCGCGCATCCCCGGTAACTTCGCATCGCTCGGCGCGGATCCCAGCAAAGGCGGGCCGCTGTTCTTGTTTATCATGCTCTCGCTCGCACTTCTCGTCGCGGTCGTGCTCTTCACCGACGCGCACCGCCTGATTCCCATCACGTATGCCAACCAAGGGGCGGGCCGTGGAGTCCAAGGCTCGATGCCCATTCGTCTGAACCAAGCCGGCATGATTCCGATCATCTTCGCCGTGTCGCTCATCACGTTCCCCGCGATCATCGCGCAGTTCCTGCAGACCGCGCCGCGCTTCGCGCCCGTCGTCTCGTTCATCAATACGTACCTCAATTCCACCAGTCCCAGCTACGTCTACCTCGCCGCGTACTTCCTGCTCGTGGTGGCGTTCACCTTCTTCTACGTGTCGGTGACTTTCAAGCCGCAGGAAGTGGCCGAGACGATCCAGAAGCGCGGAGGCTTCATCCCCGGCGTGCGCCCCGGCGCGCAGACGGCGAGGCTCTTGGAAAAAACCAGTAATCGCCTGAACGTCTGGGGAGGTTCCTTTCTCGGCATCGTTGCAATCATTCCGCTCCTCTTCAGTAAATTCAGCACGCTCGCCTCGGCCGATCTCCTAATCTCCGGATCGGGTCTCATCATCATCGTCGGAGTCGTGATGGAGCTCATCCGGCAGATCAACGCGCAGATGTTGG
>CAZXIO010000115.1:0-3093 GCA_964640805.1 uncultured Candidatus Peribacteria bacterium | reverse complement strand
TGTTTGTGAGCAGTTGAGAATGAACGAAAAGGCCCCCGTGCAGACGGGGGCTTTTTCTGTCATAGTCTGCTCCCATGGAGAGGTCGCATAGTGGCCTAGTGCGCGCGCTTGGAAAGCGCGTATACCCGCAAGGGTATCGAGGGTTCGAATCCCTCCCTCTCCGCCACGTAAAGCGGCTGCGCCGCCACGTGGCACAGCCACACGATACGAGCGAAGGATTGCAGCGAACGCTTTACGTGCCACGTGATCGCGTAGCGATTTGACGTGGCTTCAACTTCCACTAACCATCATGTTTTGGGCCTAATGGACCCGCATACATAGGGGAAGCTGCGGTTCGGGGGTGACCCACTTACCCGAATGTAATCACAACGACTCCCACAACGTCTCAAACACCGCTCGGTGCGTCTGCACTACCGTGGAACTGAAGATCTCGATGGCAGCCACTTGGTTCTCGCCGTACGTGATCATACACATACGGTCCCTGCACAGGATGCAATCGGACAGGAATGTGACGTGCTTGGGCAGCAATTTGATCTGATGGCGTTTGGATTGAAATTCTTTCTGATACGCCTGAGCCGCATCACCATGGACGATCAATTCTTTCGCACTGCCGGCGTTTTCTTTGAGAATGTCGGGAATGAGCGTGCGGTATTCCGGAATCACGGTCTGGAGGATCTCCTGATTGAAGAGCGAGTAGAAATCCCGCTCGCGTACAAGCGACGCATACATCTTCATCACCGCATCCTTCCCTTCCGAAAACGTGACCTTCGGCGTCACGCTCAATGTGTTTTCGAGTGTCATCAGTTCGGGCAATTTTTCTTCAAGGAGATGCAGCGTCTGTGCGATGGTGCGCTCTTCGGCTTTCAGCACGTCGGCGATGTCGCGTACCGGAATGCACTTCACGTACGTGATGCCTTTGCGTTCGAACGTTTCCACGAGCCGTCGGTCTTTCAGACGATCGATGACGAAGTACATGGACGACCGCGGCACGCCCGCGTGCTTCGCCACAATGCTCACCGGCTGCGCCCCAAGCGTGAGCAATTTCAGGAAAATATCCGTTTCTTTCCTGGTGAGGCCGAGGCGGGCGAAGAGAGCGTCCATTTCGTGTTGTCGGTAATTATCGACAGGCCTATTTTGTCTCAAATTGGAGACAAACACAATGTAAAATTGATTATGGAAAGCGCTTGTTGACGATATTTGACATTAAAGAATACCATGATTCAGTTATATCTCACTTTTTTACACTCTCTTATGAAGCTGCTGCGTTCCATCCTCTTTTTTCCTCTCGTTACCGCTCTCGTGCTCGCCGGATGCGGCTCCAAACTGGCCTCCGATGTGTCGGGGTCGAAAACCGTTTTTAAAATTGTCGAGGATGCGTGGATAGGATACGCCCCGCTCCACCTGGCGCAGAAGAAACACTTCTTTGACGACGTCGACGTGCAGATGATCGTGACGCCGGACGTCGCGCAGCGGAATTTGATCCTGGTACGCGGCGACGCCCAGGCATCTGCCATAACGGTGGACATGCTCGTGCTCAGTAACGACGAAAAAGTTCCGGCAGTGGCCGTGGTGGGAATGGATTTCAGTAACGGCGCCGACGGCATCGTGGCCGTCAACGCGGTGAAGACAATCGAGGATCTGCGGGGCAAGACGGTGTTGGTGCAAAAAAACTATGCCAGTGAAGCACTGCTGAATTACCTGCTGGAGAAAGCCGGCATTCCGTTCAACCAGGTGCAAACGGTGGATACCGAGGCGGGAGCCGCGGGTGCGGCCTTCGTCGCCGGCAAGGCCGATGTGGCGGTGACCTTCGAGCCGTGGCTTTCCAAAGCCAAACGGCGCCCCGGTGCGCATGTCCTGCTGAGTAGCCGCGACGCGCCCGGCGTGATCGTGGACGTGCTCGCGGTGAATCGCGAGTACCTCAATGCACATCCCGACGTGGTCGCGAAGGTGGTGAAGGGATGGTTTAGGGCCGTGGAGTACTGGAAGGCGCATCCCGCCGAAGCCAACGCCATTATGGCGGAGTTCTACCAGGTAACGCCTGAGGAATTCGCGGACCAGGTCTCGGGTCTTCTGTGGCCGTCACTGGAAGAGAACGTGAAATACTTCGACGCTGCATCCGACTCCAGCATCTTCGACGTTGCCGACACCTTCATAAGCATCTTCCGCAAGACCGGGCAAATCGCTGTCGATGCCCGGCCCGACATGACCGCGGCCGTGGATGCCTCCGTCCTCCGGAGCATCCATGCATCGCAGTAATGTCCGCTCATTGGCACTGGGGTCTCTGTCGTTCCTGCTGGTGCTCCTGCTCTGGAGTGCCGCCACGTACACGGGTTTCGTGAAGGATTTCTTTCTCCCGACACCCACCTCCGTGCTACGCGGGTTCGGGACGCTTTTTCTCCACCAGCATTTTCTGGAGGACATTTTTATGAGCATCTGGCGGGTGTTCGCGGGGTTTTGCATTGCCGTCGTTCTGGCCGTCCCGTGCGGCATCATGATCGGACTCAATAAAAAAATGGAGGCATTTATCGGCCCGCTTGTGGAGTTCGTCCGCTACATCCCAACGCCCGCGCTCATTCCCCTCTTCATTCTGTGGTCGGGCATCGGCGAGACCGAAAAAATTCTCGCCATCGCGCAGCTGATCTTCTTCCAGCTCACCCTGATGACGGCCAATGCCGTGTCGTTCACGCCCAAAGAAGTGATCGAGTCGGCCCGCACGCTCGGTGCCACGCGGTGGCAGATCGTGACGCGCATCATTTTCCCCTGCATTTGCCCCCGTATTTACGATGATCTTCGCATTTCGATGGGTTGGGCGTGGTCGGCGCTCATGGCGGCCGAAATCGTGGGGGCCACCTCCGGCATCGGCCTCGTAATCATTCAGGCGCAGCGACTGCTTCGGACTCAAAACGTGATGGCGGGCATCATCACGATCGGCGTGCTGGGGCTTGTGATCGATCTGCTGATGAAGCGGCTGTATCCCGTGTTCTTCCCGTGGGCTCCCAAATTAAGTCACCATGCTTGATCTCTCTCACGTATCGAAAAATTTCCGCGGCAACGACGGCTCGATCGTCGAGGCCGTGCAGGACGTGTCGATGA
>CAZXIO010000114.1:1397-3232 GCA_964640805.1 uncultured Candidatus Peribacteria bacterium | reverse complement strand
TACATCAGCGCATATTTGGGCAAGAGCGCCCGCGGCCCCTCGATCGGCTTAACAGGCTTGCTCCGTTACCCGGCAATCATTCTCAATAGACCCTCCATACGCATGGTCGTAAAGAGGCTGCTCCTCCGTGATTCCTACGACCGTCTGATGAACGAAGGCGCGGATGATCCGGTGAAGTACAAAAAAGTCCGCGTAAATGCGAGAGCCAGCTCGCTGGAACGCATGAAAGAATTGGGCAAGAACGCCAACGTGACGGCACCGTTCATCCATTCAGGCATCTTTCTGGAAGTGAGCAATTTCCTCGGGCGCGCCTGCAATCCGCCCACGCTGCCCAACATGGTCACGTCGGTGCGGGAGAACGATGTGGATTGCCCGCTGCCCTCGCTGCGCCAGTGCATCGCCGAAGAGATGGCGCTGGAACAGGTGCCGGAGATGATGCCGGACGGACGCCCGACAAGAACAGGGCTGTACGTGGGCTTCGAGCCGGGGAAAGGAAAGACTCCTATCGCGTTTCGTGCCGCGGAACGCATCTATCAGGAGCGCCTGAAGAAAGACCCGAATGCCAGGCGCCTGCGCATCCTCTACCTCGGCCCAAAGGCCGTGCTGGACGAGATTCCCAACCGCATCCGGAAGGGCAGTTCGCCCAAGCCGTCGCGCGACTGTTACTACGTTGAGCCCGAATTGGCGCCAACTGTTGGTCTGGTACAGAGCAAAATGACGACCGATGCACTTGCCGAAAGGGTGTGCAGCAACGACATCGTTTTCTGCCCGTACTCGATGCTCCACAGTAAGCGCAAAGCGCAGGAGGATGATGAAGCGGAAGATGATGAAGAGGAAGTGGTGCCGGGTGAAGAGCCGCTGGAAGAGGCGCGCATGGACGCATTCATCGACATGCTGTGCGATCAATACGAGCCGTGGGACATGATCGTGCTGGACGAAGCCACGTTCATCGACGGCAACAAAACGTGGACCAAGCTCGTGGACCGGCTGTACCACGAACAGAAGAACCGACCGAAAGACAAACCCGTGATCAAGATCGCGTACTCGGGCACGCCCGTGATGAACACCATCGCCGACCCCGTCATCGTGCACGACTTGTTCCAATCACCCGCCGAACGCGGGAGAAGGTACAAGAAAGACGTTGCACAGACGCAGGGCCGCGACACGAACACCGAACGCGGGATGGACCCCCGCAGCATCCGCAACGCTCTCTTCGAGACGCTCTTGATTCTCGATGAGCCTGAAAAGTGGCTGGATCACGTGGATGAGCTCGAGTACGACTTATCGGAGCAGGAAAAGAGTTTCCTTCAGGGTATCTGCAGCAATCCCAACCTGAGCGCCAAGCACAAGATCGATGCATGCATGCAGTTCATCCTCTGCCCGCAGCTTGTGAGTGGCGACGACTCCATGCCCGAAAGCCTCTTCGATTGGGCAACCCAGCAGCTGGATACCGACTTGAAACTGAAGAACGCCGTACTGATTTCGGAAAACATGCGCGCGGAATCGGTCCTCCGCACCGGCAAAAAAGAGGCCGACCTTGATCCCAACGAAATGGACCTGCACTTCTACAGGCGCATGCAGAAGTACTGCGAAGAGTGGTCGGAAGTGAACGGCAAGCCCGTGCACTTCCACACCGTCCACGGAAAGACTCCCGATAAAGAACGTCAGGCGGCCTACGAGGACGCGGCGAAGGCCAAACGTGAAGGTACGCACAAAGTAGTGATCCTCGCCATGAGCCAATGCCTCAACATGGGCATCAAACTGGAAACCGAACGCATGATCTCGCTGGAGTGGCCGTACAATTCCCCCGACTTGCAGCAGCTCCTCAAACGCGC
>CAZXIO010000114.1:0-1297 GCA_964640805.1 uncultured Candidatus Peribacteria bacterium | reverse complement strand
TCGCCGGCAGAAAAGCGGTACGAGATCGAGCGCTGGCTGCATGGCCGCGGGGCGAATCAGATCAAACAATTCTGGGAACGCAATCCGAATCTTTGGAAGGAACTCAATCATGACGCGGACCTCGCCGGCACCGGCGATATGCAGCGGTTCGTCGGGGCACTGATCGGCAAGATGATCGACCGCAAACTGCTCAAGAACCAAAACATTCTGGACATCAATGCGGGCGGGTTGACGTTGGAACGGGAACTGCGCCGTGCGGGAAAAGACGGCGACGCGACGGTGATGAGCGTGGACATGCTCCCCTGGATGCACGAAGAAGGACGCGCGGCACTTGCGGCGGATAACGGCGGGAAGGCGGGGCATCCTGCGTGCGCGGTAAGCGATCCCGACGAAGTGCATCGCAAGATCAGGAGTAATGACATCATCGGCCCGTTCGGCACGGCCGTGCTCCGTAATCTCCATCAGTGCAATTATCAATCCAATGTTCTGCATGAACGGGCGAGGGCGCTCCTCTCGACCGTGAAATCGACCGAAGTGGACGGACGCATCGTCATCACGCTGCCGCGCACCGCCTGCACGCCCGAGGAATTCCAGCACTTCATCAAAACCACGCTGCCGCTCTTCGAATGCATGCCCGAAACCGACGGGTGGTACGGCATTGCGCGTTCACAGGACAACGAAGGCGACCGTGCATTCTCGTGCTACTGCGTGGTGGCCCTCAAGGTGGGCGAGCCGGACGAATCGGAGGTCCGCAGGAAGCTGAAGCCCGATGACTTCCTCTTCACGCATCATGCAGCGTGGGCAGGTACAGACGAAGGCAAGCGGATTGGCTACGACATCCGCAAGTCGCGACTTCCCTCGCCGCTGCGCCACGAGAACTACCGGTTGGGTAACCGCGAGATGGAGGCTGCGACGCATCCCAAGACCGACGCACGGCAGAAGCAGATTGATCACCTGCGTGATCTGGAGAAGGCCGTACGAAGCGTCCATGCGCTTGCCAAAAACAAGACTGAATGGAAGGATCTCAACCCAAAACGGAGCATCCTTTCGGGCGAAGGCATCATTTACCTCCCCCAGATCTCCAAAACCTGCAACAAGCCCGCCTTCTCGCTCAAGAAATACCCCGGCAAATTCTTCTTCCCGTTCGAAGATCAATGGAACACGGTCACGGCGTCCGCAGCCGAAGAGACGAAAGCCTGAGCATCGAAAAAGGACCCCAGCTCTAGGGATCCTTTTTCTTCTGGTTCTTCTATTTGGTCGCCATTACCCCGCGAAGCTCCGACTTGTCCCGCGAAGT
>CAZXIO010000113.1:0-3302 GCA_964640805.1 uncultured Candidatus Peribacteria bacterium | reverse complement strand
AACTGGCTCTCCGACTTCATCGATCTCACGGAAAAGAATCCGCAGGAGATCGCGCGCCGTGTGACTGCGGGCGTTGCGGAAGTGGACGAACTGGAAGTGCAGGGCAGGCTCCTGAGCGATCTGATCGTCGTGGGAAAGATTCTCTCGGTGAAAAAACATCCTGGTGCCGACCGGCTGAGCGTGTGCGAGGTGAAGACGGATAGAGGAGTGAAGCAGGTGGTGTGCGGCGGAAGCAATCTCCGCACGGACATGAAAGTGACGTTCGCGCACGTGGGAGCACGGGTATGCCGGCATGGAATGGAGATGATGACGCTTGAGCGCGCGAAAATCCGCGGCGAAGACAGCAGCGGCATGATCTGCGCGGCTTCGGAACTGGATCTCGCGGAGCGCTTCCCCTCAGCATCGGAGAAAGAAATCATCGATCTGGGAGATGGAGATGAAGGAGTGGGACTGAAACTCCGTGACTATCTGGGGCTGGATGACATCGTGATACATATCGATAACCACGCGATCACGCATCGCGCAGACCTCTTTTCACATATCGGTTTTGCACGCGAGTTTGTGGCTCTGGGATTGGGCAAGTGGAAGAAAAACAAAGACAAAAAAGTTACGGCGACATTCCCAAACACTCCCGCGTCGTTCCGTTGTATCATGGATGATAAAAAGCTCGTTCCCCGCTACTGCGCTTGCGTTCTGGAGATCGACGATCTCGGCGAGACCCCTCTGTGGATGAGGCGGCGACTGGAGGCGACGGGCTGGAGGTCTCTCAACCTCCCCATCGACATCACCAACTACGTGGCAATGGAGATAGGAATGCCGCTCCACAGTTTCGATACGGCCGACTTTCGCGGTGATATTCACATGCGGCCGGCGAAGGCGGGAGAAAAAATCACAACACTGGACGAAGTGCAGCGGACGCTCCCCGCGGGCGCAATCGTGATCAGCGATGACGAAGGGATTTTCGACCTGCTCGGCATTATGGGGGGCCTGCGGAGTTCAACGAAATTTTCCACCAGGCGCATCTATCTGCACTCGGCCATCCCCGATCCTGTGGCGATCCGCCGGACCGTGATAGCCACGGGGCATCGAACGGACGCCGCCACAGTGTATGAAAAAGGCGTTCCTACAGTGACGGCCATGCGGGGCCTGATGCGCGCGATTGAGCTCTTTCTTGAACTCGTCCCTGGCGCAAAGATCGTCTCGAAACTGGAAGAATGGGGTGATGAAGGCAAAGCCAAACCGATTGAACTTTGTCTGGAGAGCGTCGAGAAAATGCTCGGAGTGGCGATTCCGGAAAAAAAGATTGTAAAAATATTGGAAGATCTTGAATTCGATGTGAAGACTCCTAAGTCCTCTTCCCGAAGTCCTAAGTCCTTCTCCGTCACTCCTCCTCTGCATCGCCTCGGTGATATTCGCGGTCCCCATGACCTGATCGAAGAAATCGGCCGCGTGTTCGGCTACGACTCCATTCCCGCCGCTCTCCCCGCCGCCGCGATCGATCCTCCGCACCGCGAGACGAGACTGAATACGCTCCGCGACGCACTGGCTGCCGAACGCTTCTTCGAAATCATGCCGATCAGCCTTGTGGGACCGGCGCTGCTGACCCGTGCGGGATTTGATGCCTCACGCGCCGTAAAGATCGGGAATCCCATCGGCGAGGAACTGAGCCTGATGCACATGAGCACGCTCCCCGGCCTGCTGGAACATGCGGAGCGAAATATTTTGCTGAGTGGACCCGTCCTGAAGACCTTCCACTGTGCCCGTGTATTTGAAGAAGGAAAACCCGAGCGTCTCGAGCTCGGCTTACTCTGCACATCAATGCAGGCGACCGATGACAGTATTCGCCGTCAGCCGTTCTTGGAACTCAAATGCGATCTGGAGGCGGCCTTTGCCGTGCTTGGCTACGAACTGCAAGCCGTGGCGGGAGGTACGCATCCGTACGCGCACCCCGGCCGCACTGCAGACCTCTTCATCGTCCCGAAAGCGGCCCCCAAATCAGAAAGGCGTGATGACTCCGCTCCTTCAATCAGAATCGGATCGCTCTTCGAAATCCATCCGCAGGTACGTTCTGCATTTTCGTTCCGTGGACGCGCGGCCGGTGCATTGATCGATGTGCCAGTGCTCCTGAAGCACCCCGCCGTGACGACTGTCGCAGCGTCTCTGCCGCAATTCCCGGCAGTCACCTACGACGTCACATTCAGCCTGAACCAGCGCGAACAGGCCGGCGAAACGATCAAGAGCCTGCGTGGCAGCGATCCCCTCCTCGAGAGCGTGGAGATCGCGGATCTGTACTCGGCCAAAACGGGAGCAGCTGAATACTCACTTACGCTGCGGTTCACATACCGGGCAGGTGACCGCACCTTAAGCGAGGATGAAGCGAAGAGTGTGCACGAGAAAATAATGAAATTAGGAGATAGGGATTAGAGTATTAGAGATTGGAGATTAGAATATCAGGGCCCTATTACTCTAATATTCTAATCTCTAACCCTAACCCCTAAATGTCGATCGTCACGCGCACCGGCGACAAGGGCGAAACGGGGCTCTATGGAGCCGCGCGCCTGCCCAAAGATCATCCGAGGATCGAAGCGTACGGAACGGTGGACGAGCTCAATGCCTGCATCGGCGTTGTTTTGTCACTTTCGGAACTCTCGGCCCCCGTCCGTGGGCAACTGACCAAAATTTCGCATCTCCTCTTCCGCGTGGGCGGCGATCTGGCCACGCCCATGGGGACGAAAGAGAGGCGCGATCGGATCGGAGTTGATGACGTACACATGATCGAGATATGGATCGTGGAATTGGAGACCGCCCTTCCGCCCCAAACGGCTTTCATCCTCCCCGGCGGATCGCAGGCGGCCGCTCACTTGCATCTGGCACGAACGATCTGTCGTCGTGCAGAACGCCGGGTTGTGACAGTAAAGGCAACCGAGGAAATCAATGAACACGTGCTGATCTTCCTCAATCGATTGAGTGACTATCTGTTCCTGATCGCGCGAAGAGCGAATGCGGACAGCGGAGTGCCGGACACTGAAGTGCAATACTAAAAACGCGCCATGCCATAGCACCCGGCTGTGGCACCGTCCTGCATGACATTATTTGAATTCGTTCCGCTGCATGCCAGTTCATTGGCACCTTGGTTGTAGCCGAAGATGAAATCTGCGCAGTGATACCATATGAAAGGCCATATGAAACCGGCTTGCGTACGCCTGACCCCGCATAGATTCTGGCCATTCAATCTGCAATAACAGTAATACCAATTTGCAATTTAAAAGTTACTAATGCAGACTACGGGCATGCCTCGCCCC
>CAZXIO010000112.1:0-3411 GCA_964640805.1 uncultured Candidatus Peribacteria bacterium | reverse complement strand
ACCATTCCCTCCTCAAATCATCATGATTCACCAACCAAGAAACGCACCAGTGCCGCAATTTTGTCTTTGGATCTACGCGCAGACGTAGTGGAGGAGCTTCTTGTAAGTTCATGTGTCCGGGGGAAATTGGAATCGATCGTATGCTTTCTTTGGCATTGGTCAAATAGCAGGCGGCTCGGGAGCCTTTTATGGCCAAACTGAGCCTCTTTTTTGTATTAAAAACTTGACTTCACATTCTCCGTGAATAAAACCGCTGCGGATCCCCGCCGTCGGACTCCGATCCGGCCATTGGTGGGGTTTTCCGCTTGTCATGACAAGTTGACTATGTGAAAATGTCCTCACTGACGCGAAAGCGTCTGCATCAACTGCCCGTTGACGGACTCGGTCCTAAAGACGGGCTTTTTTTTGATTTTCCTTTCAATCTGACTTCTGAGAGTTTTCAAATCCACATACTTGTTGCTGCTGATGATGAGTTCACGAGCAACATGATTCTTCGATGAAACGACAATGACAATCTTGCCGTATTTTCGCAGCGCTTTTACAAGGTAATCAAAATCACTGTCGCCGGAGAAGAGGATCAGGGTTTCATACTCCGAAAGAAAACAAAGCGCATCCACCGAAATTTCCACATCAAAATTGCCTTTCCGAAGAATGCCCTCCGCTCTCGTGGGATCCTTGATCACCTTCAGTGGTTTCGTCACCAGTTTGTAACCCAGATGTCGCAAGAATGCGAGAAAATTGATCTGATTCCGGGTTTCATGGCGAACGCTGTAGAAACGAATATGCATCAGTCGTTCAGTCATGAACAACTGCTGGAGTGCCCTGTAATCAATATGCCAGCCAAGAGCTTTGACAGCACTTTCAAGATTTGCCGCATCAATGAGAACGCAAACCCCGCCGGTAACATGGAACGAAGCTTTTTTCATGGCGTGGGAGTGTTTTTTAGATTGCGCATTTCTTCTTCCGCTTGCATCTCCCGCTCCCACCGCCTCCGTTCCCATCGGTGTTCTTCTTCCCATTGTTCCTCCCATATGCGATCCATCTCCACCTCCACTTCGAATTCATACAGTTCATCCTCGGGCTTCATGCCCTGTGCCTCTACGATTTCTTCGGCTTCTCGACGGTTGATCCGGTGCCGGAGGATGTCGCTGTCGACTTCCAGACGGGTCAATTGGTCCTCAAGTTCTGCCTTACTGGTGCGGTGACGCATAAAAAGGGGGTATGAATAAAGGAAGAGACTTTCTGCCCGTGCAGGAGCACCCGAAAGAGATCCCGGACCCGAAAGTTTTTGCGATGAAGAGTTTTTCTTTATCTTCAGGCAAAATCGGAGGTTCCGGTGGGCACAGAACCCCCCTGTCATTTGCCTAAAAAGATGTGTATACTGAACGCAGTCCTTCGTCCTTCGGACTCAGGGCAAGTTCTTTCCCGCGATCGATTTCTCTCGCTTCCCTGGGTTTACGTCCGAGGCTTCGACAAGCTCAGCCTGACAAGGCTGGCCGAAGATTCAGATGTGAATCCACACGAATCCGAGAGTTTGTGACTTCGGGAAAGGAAGTGTTTGTCTCCGGAGCCTGCCCTGAGCTAGACGAAGGGCCACGCTCAGGATGACAAACACATTTCATTCTTTTCCTACCTTGTTTATGTTGAATCCGCAGAAGGAATATTCCCTCGAGCTTGGGAATAAGCCCTTTATCATCAAGACCGGAGGTCTCGCCACTCAGGCGAACGCATCGGTGATCGCACAGATGGGCGATACGGTTGCCATGGGCAATTGCACCGTGAGTACAAAAGAGCGGCCGGGTGTCGATTTCCTGCCGCTGCAGGTCGTCTACCAAGAGAAGTTCTATGCCGGCGGCAAGATCGGCGGAAGCCGCTTCCGCAAGCGCGAAGGACGCCCCGGAGATGACTACGTGCTCCTTGCGCGCGTCATCGATCGCGGACTGCGTCCGATGTTCCCCAAGCACTGCCACAAAGACATTCAGGTGTTCGCCACGATCCTCAGCTTCGACTTCGAGAACGAGCACGACATCGTCGCGGCCAACGCTGCGAACCTGTCGGTCGCTCTCTCCGATTGTCCGTGCGATGGACCTCTGGGAACCGTCCGTGTCGGTCTCATCGGCGGCGAACTCGTCCTGAATCCTACGATGGAAGCACGCACGAAGTGCGATCTCGACATGTTCGTCACAGCGTCACTCGAGAAAGTCGTGATGATCGAAGCCGGCGCCAATCAGGTTCCCGAAGCCGAAATCATCCGTGCCATCGAATTCGGCAAGAAGTGGGCGCAGAAAATCGCCAAGTTCTTCGCCGAAATCCAGAAAGAGGTCGGTAAGCCAAAATTCGAGATTGCCGAGCCCTTCATGCACCAGGAAGCCTACGATTTCCTCAAGTCTTGGGTTCTAGCCGACGTCACGAAGGCCGTGAAGACGGATATGGCGAAGAACGTCCGCCGAGGCATCTTCAACAAGATGATGGAGGACTCGAAAGAGAAGCTCAAACAGGAAGTGGAAAGTGGAAAGTGGAAAGTGGAAAGTGACGAGGACAAAGCGACATTGATCGCCAATGGACCGATTTTTATCGACAAGATCATTAAGGCAGAAGTCAGACGTCTTGTTTTGGAAGAAGGCATCCGCATGAGCAGCCGCAAAGTGGACCAAATCCGCGCACTCAGCGCGATGGTCGATATTCTGCCCAACCGCGTTCACGGCAGTGCGCTCTTCGAGCGCGGCGAAACGCAGGGCCTCACCACCTGCACGCTCGGTTCGCCGGGCGACCAGCAGATCGTGGAAGGCATGACGGGCGAGCACAAGCTCCGTTACATGCACCACTACAACTTCCCGCCGTTCTCCGTCGGAGAGACGTCGAACCGTCTCTTCGTGGGCAACCGCGAAGTCGGCCATGGCAATCTTGCCCAGCGTGGACTCGAGCCCGTGCTCCCGAAGCAGGAAGACTATCCCTACACCATCCGCATCGTCACCGAGATCCTTGGTTCCAACGGCTCCAGCTCCATGGCGGCCACTTGTGGTTCCACTCTCGCGCTCATGGCGGCAGGAGTGCCGATCTCGGCGCCCGTCTCCGCGATCGCGCTCGGTCTCATGAGCGATGAATCGAAGAACAAGTACATCGTCCTCACCGACCTGCAGGACGAAGAAGACTTCGGCGGCGATATGGACTTCAAAGTCACGGGCACTGCCAAGGGCGTCACGGCCATCCAAATGGATATCAAGATCAAGGGTCTGCCTGATTCCGTCTTCGTCGAGGCGCTCGAGAAGGCCCGCACGGGACGTGCGCAAGTCCTCAAGGTCATGCTCGCGGTGATCGCTGAGCCCAGGAAAGAGATGAGCCCGTACGCACCACGCATCGAAACCATCCAGATCAATCCCGAAGATATCCGCCTCGTGATCGGCAAGGGCG
>CAZXIO010000111.1:0-3432 GCA_964640805.1 uncultured Candidatus Peribacteria bacterium | reverse complement strand
CCGCCTTTCGGTCAGCGTCCGCAATGGTATCGAACGCATCGTCGCGCGTGAGCACTGCGCGCACCTGTTCGGCGCCGAGCGTTTCCTGCGGCAAACAGTTTTCGTCTTCCAGAGCGAATTTTTTTCGCAATTCGCGAATGAATGCGGCATCGACAAATTTCCTCACTTCGATTTCCACTTGCCAGGCTTCGGCAAGTTTCCCCTGGAAGCCGCAATCCCGGCCGGCTGTTATTCCCGCATTCACGATTTCATTCAGTTGATCCACAACCGTCTTCCATGATGTCATTGATGTCATTTCTTCCGGAGCTCCACCTTTTTCGTTCTGCAAGGCGGCCATTTTATCTTTTGCTGCGGTGATTTCCCCCTCCTCTTTTTGGCTCAGTTTCAAATCATCTATTTGTTGCTGTTTCATTGCTACAATTTTTTCCCTGGCTGAGCCGGACATGCGGGTGAAAATCGCCAAAAATTCTTCTTTCGTCAGAACCTTTTTCTTAACGCTGCTTTCCACCGCCGCTCCTGTTTTCCGTTCTTTGCGCGACAATGTCGCCCATCCCAATTCACTCATCTCCATTTTTGCGATTGTTTGGCGCATGAATTGCAAAAGGGCCTCCTGTGACAACATCAATACCGGTTTTTCCGCATGAATTGCGTTCATGACTTTTTCAGCTTCGTCGGCTATTTTCTCGCAGAATTCATGCAGGGCGGCCTTCGATTGAATCGGCTCATCGCCCATCGACCGTTTGAGAATGTGAATCATCGAATCTTCCAATTTTTTCTTCATATTTTTCACGCATTTTTTTGCCTCCATGACATTCTTCAGTCCGCCCCCCATCGGTATGGGAATGTTACCTGCCGTCTCCGCCCATTTCTGAATCACCGCATGCATCGCAGTGCGCATGTCGGAAAAATCGAGCTCATAGAATCCGGGCTCGCATTCTTCTTCCTCTTCGTCTTCCTCGTCGATTTCCTCACGGGTCTCCGTCTGTTTTGTCCTCTCAGACGGCGGCAATGCAGCGATTGCCAGTAGAGCACCTTCCATACCCGACAAACGATCAGCCAATGATTTCAGCAACCCCGACTGAACATTTTCTTCCGTAATACTCCTAATATGTGGCCGCACAAAACTCACATACGTTTTTTTTGCCGCAGATTGCATTCTTGTTTTCATGTCGGCACACCATTCAGACAGTTCTTGTTTCGACGTGACCTTCCTCGGTTTGATGACGGATTGTGCCACTGAGTGTATTTTTTTCAGCAGCAAACTGCTGTTTGCAAGGGCAGTGCCGCCCTCCGATGTGCTACGAGCAATGTCATCCCCTTTGGGACCAAAGCGCAGCGACGGAATCGCAGCTTTCATCGACTCTCGCCACTTAATCAGATATTCCTCCGCAACGCCGCGGATATCGCCCGGGCTGAGAACATAGAACCCCGGCTCGCATTCTTCATCCTGCTCCAATGCATCAAAACGATCACCGAGGGATTGTCGTTCCTTTCTTTCCGCAACGGGTACGTGCGCGAGCTCGCGCATCAGCTCTTTGAGAGTATCAAGTGGCAGCGTGATTTCCTCCACCAGATCTTTGAGAGTGCCGGCTGTCACATCCCTGTCTATGGCCGCCCACGGGCCGGGCGATTTCGCAGGCATTGCGAGGATCAATTGGCCGATGTTTTGCTTCAATTCGACAAAGAACGCGTCAAGGTCAACGGCACCCTCGTCCGACGGTCCGTAGAGCTCGGCGCACTGCCTTTGTAGGTGCACGCGCAGCATGGATTCCACTTCTTTCGCAATCTTGCGGCCAAAAGTCAGGGTTCTTCGGGCGCTCGCGGGCGTCACGTTCTGTACAATCAGCTCTCTCCGGCCGATTTGCGCGAGGAAATCAAATCTCTTTTTGCAGAGTTTCTTCCATTCAGTGATGCAATCTTCGATCATTGGATTCACTTCGTGCGGGAAAACGGGATGGAGAACTTTTTCCTCCGTCGGCGCCGACCGAACGAGCGACCACAGAGAGCTTGCCAGTGTCCCCAACACGCTTTCGGCGGCAGAAGACTTATCGAAAAAAAGAACGAACTTGCTCCTGTCCGGGCCCGCTTTGTTTGTAGCGGCATTTTGCTTTGATGTCGTTGCTACTCCACTCTGCACGGTTCCGGCCGGATCCTTTTGAGCGCTTTCGGAAGCCGCGCTGCCCGGCTTGGCTCCATCGTTCTTTTTCTCGTCAGGGTGGATGTTCAGGAATGTCGCAGCCGCGCGAACGTCACCCGTCATGGCCACGATCGTTTCTGCAATGTTGTCTACGTTCAGGACGTTCATGTCTGTCACGCGCGCACAGAGCAAGCCGGCCGCAGTGCGGACCGTTTGATGCATCGGATTTTTCTCATCCGTCACGTTTTCTTCCACAAAACGCCTGATGTTTCCCTGGATTGAGCCAATGGCCCCCAGCACGGCCCGGACGAAATCTTCGCGTCCCTGGCTCTTGCTCTGGAGCACGGATTTGACGCGCTTCTCGATGTCGTCGGTCGCTCCAGCGCGCTGCAGGAATTTATCGAGCAGATCGAACTGATTCCCGGGCACATCTTTCTTCTCGGGGAAGAGTCCGTGCATCACGTTCCAGAGACGCGTTTCCCAAAATTCCGTCACCCGTACGATCAAGCCCGGCGCGTTGCCTTGCAGGAGCGCTTCCACGTCTGTGTCCACGGGGAGCGTGGACGGTTTGTCGGCCGTCGGTTTGTCGGTGATATCACTCATGGGAGCGGGGGATCGGGTTTTTTGGCATCAGGATCAACCATATCGGTCAAAACTTTCACGCCCTTTTCCATCAATTTCAATTTTTGGAGCGCCACATCCCGTTCCGTTTCGGACCCGGCATGCATCGCAGCATGCATCAGTTGTTCCATCCGTTCCTGTTGTTTTTGCAGATGCATCAGGATGGAGGTTTCCGATCCGCGTACCGCATTCACATGCTCGCGGTCCACGGCCTCCTTGCGCACCGACCTCATCATCTCCACATTCTCGTTGAAAGAGGTTCTTGCCTTCGTTGTGTCTTGCGCAAGGAGATCCCCGAGCCAGTCCTCGGTCACCTCCGGCGGCAGTGAGGACATACTCTCCCGCAACGCTTCTGCCACAGACTCCTGCACTCCTGCCGGCAGCGCCAATTCCGCGATCGTTTCTTCCATCGCGTTTGTCATCGCGGCACGCACGTCCTCTGCTTTCATTCCTCCCGACGACAAACGTTGCATGGCTTTTGCTTTTGCGCCTGCCATCGCGTTTCGCAAATTCTCCACTGCTCTCGTGAATTCCTCAGGCGCCAAATCAGTCGCCCCCAGCAATGCATCACTCGCCGCCGCCGCACAATATCCCGCGATCACGTCACCCACGTGCTCGCGTGCCGTCTCGGGCTTGATGCCGAGAATCTCGAGTGCCGTTTCGGGAACGGGAGG
>CAZXIO010000110.1:0-3449 GCA_964640805.1 uncultured Candidatus Peribacteria bacterium | reverse complement strand
CGATGACGAAGGTACGGCAAACAACCCCGATTGGTTTGGGCACCCCGAAACGGTGACGCGGGAACATCTGTTCAATCTGTGCGTGAGGCACTACGAGACGAAAGATGACGACCAACTATTATCATCGATGCAATATAACGATGTGTGGTCGGATATGGGCTTATCCGTGGGATGGGGCGGGATGGCTGCGGATTTCAAGCTGGCATTTTATCGCATGGCGGATGAGTACAATCATGACGAGAGTCCGGCGGAACAACCTGAAGAAGTGACACGACTTGCGGATATTTGCATTGCCAAACTGAAGGCACTCAAAGCGGAGAAAGACAAGAATTTGAAGCCGATCAACTGGCTGAAAGATAGCGTGACGCCTCAGCAGTTGCTCATGGCACTGTGGGATGAAACGCTCACCAAACCGTTCATAAACGACGAAGGAAATTGTGACACCAATTTTAGAGATGATTTTTGGACGATCATCGGCATTCCCGCCGACAAGGTGACGGAGGATTTGAAAACCGTGCGGGCTGCTCTGCTGCAAGCCTGGGAATGGAATTCTCCGGAGGAACAGGAACCGGATGCCACTCAGGCTGCGACGGCCTTCATTGCAGAACTGAAAAAATATGCATCTGCGCAGCCGGCGGAATCCACCGAAACCGGCGGTCAAAAAACGGATGTGAATTTGTTTGCGCGCATAGAGACGCTGAATGCCGAAGACATACCGTCCGTGCTGAAGGCACTGGATGTGCGCTTCGGTTCGAGTCCGAGTGAAGCCGATGCACAGTACTTTTTGCGGAAAACCGGTTTTTTCTATGATCGCAACAAATCCAGAAGCTCGGAAATTCCGGTTCTGCTGCGCTGTGCGTCGATTGCATGTTTCAATCCGAAGGCCGCAGATCCCGAGAGTGACTTTAACAGGCTCAAGGCGGCTTTGTGTGCATACCGGTCTGCGGTGTATCGGAATCCGGTTCCTGATGAGCGTTGGATGGACGAGACGGATAGACTGCACAGGACTAATCAGGCGACGAGGGGACACTACGATGTTTTGGAGGGTGTGAACTTTTGGTCGCCGGGAAAGCCATTGGAACCGAGTGATATCTTCGGGGCGTTCGATAGAATATTTGAAGCAACACGGACGGAAGACGCCACGCTACGGCTTGGTGGTGCCGATTTGGACCACATGCGTTTTTATGAGGCTACGGGCATCCGATTGCATGGCCAGCATTTTCCGCTTCCGGTGCTGGCTTCCCTGAATGACGCATGCAATCACTGGGGGTACGACATCAACGATGCACGAGCGGAGCCGTCGACAGACGCTCTGGAAGCGGCGCGAGATTTCATTGCGGAACTGGAGGAATACAAACGGTCGTTTACGAGGGAATATTCGGTGGGCAAGACTCCCATTATCGCCGATGCGGGTATCGAGAAACATGCCGACACGATAAACGACGATGCGATTGTGGACGCAGTGCGCAGGTCGCTTGTCATGAGTGAGACGGATAAGGGTTTCGATCCCGTGCGCCTCATGCAGGAAATGGGCTTCCGATACGTCCAGACTGAAGCGGCAGACCTGATGGCGGTGGTGTTGTCGCAGTGTTCCGTGGTCGTGGATGGCACGAATGATACTGAGCGCACGATTGCGGCCGGCAAGATCAGGAATGAATTCAAAAAGTACGTGCAGAAGGTTCTCGCAAAGAAGACCGGCACAGGCGGAGGAGATGGTGGCTTGGGTGGAGGTGCACCGGGTGGTCCTCCTGCGGGTCCAACGGAAAATCAACTCACACTGGATTGGTTTGATAAACCCGGAGAGCTCACTCCCGTGCGCATATTCACGGCCATGAAAGATAAGACGCTTACCGAATGGACGGAAGCATTTGGGTATGTCCAGATGAATGACGCTTTGTGGTGCAAAAAAGTCGGCTTTCCGGATGGCACAGTGATTCCGAAAGAAATGGTTTCGGCGAGAGGGAATATATGGAGAGAGTGGAACCACAAGGCCGATCCCGGCAACCAAAGTGAAAAAGCAAACAAGGCGGCCGAAGCCTTCATCCGCACCCTCAAATACTGCAAGAAAAAGCTTGAAGTGGAAACGCTGACGGACAAGCACCTGAGCGACACATATGTGCAGGCCGGCGGCCACGGTGAACCTTCCGATGCGAATTGTGAGACGATGCTTGAGGAATTGAAGATCACATATGATCGCGATCTTGCCGCCGCGATGAATGAAGATATGAAGATGCCGGCGGGGGACGAGGCTGCGAGTTTATTTGGTTTCGACATTCATGATGCAATTCAGTCGGCGGCCTACGTGAATAGTACGATGAGGCCCGCAGTTCTCAAATACCTGAAATCGCAGCTAGAGAAGCAGAACACCACCGCTGAACAAACAAACCTGCCCCCGTTTCTATTCACCGATCTGATCATCAACGAGGAAGCGGGGCGCTGGATCGACGAGCATGGGATGGATGATCCAACGGACGAGCAAGCCAAAGAGTGCCTTGCCGGTCTGAATCGAACCGAAGCTCCCCGCTGCGCCGTCGGGCAAGTGGATGACGCCGCCGTCACCAAATTCAAAGCAAAAATTGATGCACTGTTCCCCAGTAAACCGCCCGCAGCTTCCTCATCCTCATCCAACGGCCCCCCACCACCCCCGCCTCCGCTCCAAACCCCCCCTGCAGACCCCGATTTGCCGGATTTCGTCGGTCCGACGTTTGCGCCTCCGAATCCACCACCGCCACCCGATAGCCCGCTGAGCCCTTTCGATGGAGAGGAAAACCCGGACAAGATCGCGGCGAGCCGCCGGTTGGATACGGTGATGGAAAACATGAACGAGATCCTGCGCACCGATTTTGCGAAAGTGCTGAGAGAGGGCGAACTCGCCGAAGTGGAACAGACCCTCGAGGACCTGAACGTCTGTCTGGCTGAGCTGGATGCGGCGGTCCTTACGATGCAGACGCTGTGCATGCCCGTCGATGCCGTCAAGGTCAACGGTCTGAGTGGCACCCTGAAAAGCTGGATCGGCATTCTCGGAGTCCGTAGCGTGCAGCTCGATACTCCCGCCGGCCGGCTTGAAAAGAGAATCCGAGCGACACTGGATAGAGCGTACAAGGACGGGAAGGAGACACTGGGTCCCGGTCACGATCCGGGCACAATGAAGCGTCCCAAGTTGAAAGCGTACTGCAAGAGAATAGAAAAACGCATCAAGGCTCTTGGTGATGTCAAAGATGCAGCCGAAGCCGCAGGCGTTCCTCCGTTCAGAATAGACGAGGCGAACCGCTTGCTCGACGAACTGGAAAACAGAAAGGACGACGTCGACGCGCTCCTGGAAGAAATGGAAGACTCGTCGGTGACGGCGAATGATGTCGACGACCTCCGTGCGCAGCACCTGCTGGCGATGAAGAAGATGCAGGACGACTTCAACCTGGTACTGCAAAAGGCTCTGGGCGATGCAAAAG
>CAZXIO010000109.1:0-3460 GCA_964640805.1 uncultured Candidatus Peribacteria bacterium | reverse complement strand
GGTTCCAGATCATTGATCCTCTGCAAATGCCTCCCCCCCTCAAACTCCGTCGCGAGGAAGATGTCGACAAGCTCTTTGGCAACCGCGGGTGAGGTGAATCGGGCACCCAGACTCATGACATTCGCATCATTGTGCTGCCGCGCAAGTTCCGTGGTTTCTTTCGAGTAACAGAGCGCCGCGCGTATGCCGCGCACTTTATTGGCCGCGATGGCTTCACCATTGCCACTCCCACCGACGATGATCGCGGGACAGTGCTGCTCAAGGACGACCGCGCAGGCTTTGCGCATATATTCGGGATAATCGACGGGCTCCTCCGAAAATGTTCCCTCGTCGATCACATCGATGCCTTTGCCAAGCAAATACTTCTTGATCTCTTCTTTCAGCACGTAGCCGGCATGATCGGCGGCAAGGACGACGCGGGCGATCTTTTTCATAGGCATGATCATGCTACTCTATGAGCGTATGAGTCGAAAGTTCCTGATCGCAGCCAACTGGAAAATGAACATCCCGCCCGTGGAGGCTTTCACAGACGCTTCCCCGTTCCGTTCGATTGCGGGAGCCGATGTCTGGGTCTTCCCGTCGTTTCTTGACCTTCACAGTGCACGCGAGCATGGACTGATCGTCGGAGCTCAATATGGACGGGCCGACGCGAAAGGCTCATTCACGGGAGATGTGAGCATGCAGATGCTCGCCGACCAGCACTATCACGCCGTGCTGTGCGGTCATTCGGAACGCAGAAAAAATCATGGTGAGACGGACGCAATGGTCCTCGTTCAGGCAACTGCTGCAATCTCAGCCGGTTTGATTCCGATTGTGTGCGTGGGTGAGACGGAGAGTGAGCGCACGACCGGCCGGCAGGAGGAAGTGGTGAAGCGGCAACTGAGCGGCCTGCCGCAGGACGTCATCCTCGCATACGAGCCCGTCTGGGCAATCGGTACCGGCAAATCCACGACGCCTGAGGACGCGCAGCACATGCACGCCTTCATCCGTTCGATTCTGCCAAAGAAAGAGACCGTGATCCTGTACGGCGGTTCGATGAACGGAAAAAACTGCGAGAACCTTCTGAGCCAACCGGATATTGACGGAGGTCTGATCGGCGCGGCGTCACTGAAGCCGGATGATTTTAGGATCATCGTGGAGACGGCAGCGCGGTTGAGCGGGAAATAACCATCAGACACCCATCACCGTCGCCGAAAGCTCCTTGGTAAAGAACACCCCGAACGCAACCACGCACCACTGCACAATCGACAATAGAATCATGAACGCGGCCATGCTGATGACGGTGACGGCAGTGGAAACGCCGGTTCCCGTGAGCGCGATGATCGAGAAAAGCGCCCCAAGCATTCCTCCGACAAACGACACCGCGGCGGCGCAGAGCATGAAGAGCAGCATGTTGCCGACGATCTTGCCCCAGAATCCCTTCGTACCCGCGTAACTGAGCTGCACACTCTCCAAAACGCCGCTTTTGCCGCTCACGTACAGGTACGGGGCTGCGATGAAGCGCGGACCGAAGATGATCAGGAGCACGGCGCTTGCGACATAGAGAGGAACGCCGAGAGCGGCCAGCATCGGCTGGTTGGCTGCCACACCGATGACGATCAGAAGCATCCCGATGAGTGCGACCCACGCGTACGCCCGAATCAGGATCCAGAGCCAAAGCCCGATCATCGGCAGGAGGATGCCGAGCCCCCCCGTAAGCGCTGTGCGCCAGCCGCCTCCCCGCACCGCCAGCACCCAAAAACTCATCTGGAAGAGGACCATGACGAATATCGCGAGCAACTGCAGCGCAAAGAAAAGCACGAAGAACAAAGGCGAAATCTGCGCCATGTCCACTGTTCCCGTCACTTCATCCACTGCGAACGGAAGCAGGAAAGCCGATGCCTGTGAGAGCGCCGAAAAGGCGGCTGCGATGATCGCAAACACGAGCACCGTGCGGATGTGGTTCTTCAGCATATCGACGCTGTTGCCGAAGAGTTGCCCGAAAGAAAGTGTTGTGGAAGGGGACATGATGGGGAGGGAAATTGGATACAGCATACTCTGGGTAGTGACTGAATGTCATCCCGAGCCTGCGAGGGACGACATGGTTCGCAAGCTCACCATGACATCCTTTCAGTTCTTAACCCAAAGACCCCCTCCGATATTTTTGACCGCTCCGTGGAGTTCCAAAACAGTGAGCGTCGCTCCGATCACTCCCGATGTCATACCGCTCCGCTCCTTCAGATCGTCCACACCTTGCGGCATGGCCGTGAGCACGGCGAGGAGCGAGGCTTCGTCCGGACTCTGAGGCTGATAGGCGGAGAGGGCCGGTCCTTCGCGTGCGATCACGCCGATATCGCGAAGGACTTCTTCGGGTGACTGGACCAGCTTTCCCTGACTCCGGGCGATGAAGTCGTGCGAGCCACGGTAGTGCTCGTCGAAAATCTGGCCGGGGACGAGGAAGACGTCGCGGTTGTAGTCGAGTGCCAGACGGGCTGTGATGAGCGCGCCGCTTCCTTCAGGAGCTTCAAGAACGACCGTTCCCAAACTCAAGCCCGCGATGATGCGATTGCGTGCGGGGAACATGTATTTTTCGGGCGGCGTGCGCATGGGAAATTCCGAGACGAGGAGTCCCCCGCTCTCAATGATCTTCTTTCCGAGCACGTCGTTGACCTTCGGATAAATGTCAGAGAGCCCATGCCCGAGCACCGCGATCGTCTTCCCGCCCACCTCCATCGTCTGCCGTGCCACCTCGGCATCGATCCCCTGCGCGAGCCCGCTCACGGTAACGATCCCCGACCGGACGAACGCGGGGACGAACGCTTCTGTGACGCGCCGACCGTACGCCGTCATCTTCCGTGTGCCGACGAGTCCGATACTCGGCTGATCGAGGAGTGAAACGTCGCCGCGCGCGTAGAGGAAGACGGGCGGATCGGCTATCTCCTTGAGCCTTTTGGGATACCGGGGATCGTCGATCGTGATGAATGCCGCACCGTGCTTCGTGATCTCCTCTTCTTCTTTTTTCCGGTCGAACTCCTCCATCTTCTGCAGAACCGCAGTGACGGTATCATTGCGACACCCCAGCCCGCGCAGGAACTCGGGATTGATATGCTCTGCCGCTTCATCGAGTGACCCGAAGACCTGTTTGATCGCTTCAAACCGTTCTTTTGTGAGGATATTCAGGACGGACCAGAGGAGGCGGGAAGATTGCATAGGAAAGGCAGCATATAGCCCTCGTTTGAGACCGAAAGGCCTTCCAAACCACAAAAATCGGGCGACTGTGGATTTATGGCTTCCTCTTGCCGCGGGGGAAGTTTCTGTGCACTATGGAACCCTTCGGGTAAGCCGACGTAGCTCAGCGGTAGAGCAACGGTATCGTAAACCGTGGGTCACCGGTTCAATCCCGGTCGTCGGCTCCATCTCCTTGCATTTCCAACCGCGCTGGACATTCTGTATCTGTGATCGATGCCGCACGTTGTGCGGC
>CAZXIO010000108.1:0-3587 GCA_964640805.1 uncultured Candidatus Peribacteria bacterium | reverse complement strand
TGTCATCGTCGGTGCCGCCGCCGGTGTTGTTGACCGTGAGGTTGAAGAGCGGCTGTCCGTCGATGTCGAAGGCCTGATCGCCCACGTCGTTGAGCGTCCACGTTCCGGCGGAGACGGTGATGGTGGCCGCATCATTCACGAGGACGGAACCCGAGACCGTGACGTTGGAGTTGGTGGTGAGAGTGGCCTGGGCGGCGTCGGCGATGGTGATACCGCGTTCGACGACCATCGCGTTGCTGTTGGTGGTAAGGTCAAGATTGCCCAGTGTAACGGTGAGGGCGCCCGAGAGGTTCAGACCGCCGCTCGCGTTCACGATAATGTCGTCGATGGTGGTGCCCCCGCGGTTATTGATCCTTAGGTTCTTCAATGATCTATTGACGTTCGTTCCTATGTAGAAGTTCTGATCCGCTCGGGTTCCCTCCATGATGACGGTGCCCGTGGCTGTGAAAATCGTGGTGTGGAGTCCGGCCCCTCCCCGCGTGACCATAAGACTTCCAGTAACCGTCAGGTTATTCTGAAGCCCCCGCATGACGCCTCCCGTTTGCGTCAAGCTTCCCGAAACCGTGACGGGGAAAATGCCTCCCACATAGAAGCCGCTTCCGACTCTCAAGCCCACGGAACCAACCGACAGGTTGTGGTGTTGCAGGACCGAACCGGTGAAGGTGGGGGAGAGGATCAGACCCTGCACCGCCGTGGCGGCGGTGATGAGAGCCGTCCTTCCTGCGGATTGTGTCGTGAAGATGGCAACATCTCCGGCGCCCGGAGCCGCGCCCGGAGCGGAACCGGCGGGATCGGCCGTCGTGGACCAGTTCGCTGATGTTTCAAAAGCGGTGCTGGTACCTCCAATGAAGTACAAGTTGGCGGCGTAGACCGGAGACGACGTAAGCAAAAGGCTGAGTGCGGTGAACCCGGCGAGGAATGTACGGATGCGCCGGATGGTCGCACAGGTGAAGAGACGGCTGTCCATGGAAAAACGGGGGGAAATTAAGCGATATTTTCCTCATGTTCGCTGTATTCAGCAATAATTTGCTCTTTTCGCATGTTGTGTTTGCTGATGCAATCTGCTTTGCGCGCCATCGCGATATTTGGCCCATTTCGACCGGAAAAAGAAAAACCCGGCACTTTTCGCGGAGTGGTGCCGGGTTGATCGATGACAGAGAACATGTTCAGCGCCCTCCCCTCTTGGCTGCCGCTGCCTTGCGCTTGGCGAGTGCCGCCGCCTTCTTGGCTGCAGCGTCCTTGCGCTTTTCAGCCAGAGCCTTGCGCTGCTCTGCGGGCGTGAGCGGTTTTGCGGGATTGGCTGGAGGCGTGACGGGGGCGGGCGTCGTCGTCGTGGGCGTTGCCTTGCGCGATCCGCCGCCACTGCCTCCTCCGCCGCCCGGACCGGTGGTGGTTGTGGCCGCGGTGGTGCTGCCTCCGGTGTCCTGCGAACCGTCGAAGAGGATGTCATCGATGTTCACGATGCCGTCTTCGGAGTCCGTGAACGTGGCGGTGGCGGTGATGTCCTGCACGCCTTCGAGCACGGCGTTGTTGCCGGCAGCGCTCTTGCGGGCCGTCGCGAGTGAGGCGCGGAAGACGCCGGATGTTCTGCTGGTCTCGGTGAGGACCACGGTCTCGGTTTCACCCGTCATCGTAATCACCAGCGATCCCGTCTGGATCGTCCTGCCGTTGATGTTCTTGTCCGGCGCGGTCAGTTCGATGTAGAGCGTGGCAGTGGGGCTGATTGTGGCCAGCGCGGCATAGTCGCTGCCGCCCAAGATCACGGAGCCCGAAAGTACCAGTTTGCCGGTGCTTTTGGTCATTTGGCCGTAGTTCACCACTTTTGAACCTGTGGCGTGGATCACGAAGGCACCGAAACTGAGCGCAGCGCCCGTATTCACCTGCAGTGTGTTCGGAACTCTCACGCCGCTCGTGAGGGTTGTGCCGGAGCCGATCGTCAGGTTGTAGATGCGCGCATTATCGACATCAAGGTTTTGCGCAAGACCGTTCATGGTGAGTGTGGTGCTGCCGTTCATGGTGAAGGTGCCTGCTGCGCCGGTCGAAATGCTTCCCGAAGCCGTGATGTTGCCGGCCGATGTGAGCGTGGCCAGTGCACTGTTGGCAATGCTGATTGCGCCGCGCACCACCATGCCCAGACTGTTCGTGTTCAGATCGAGCGTACCCTGCGTGAGCGTGAGCGCACCCGAGAGGTTGAGGGGATTCGTTGCGATCACCACAGAGTTCCCTCCCGAGGGACCGGTGTTGTTGATGGTGAGGCCGAAGAGCTTCTTGCCGCCCATAGTGATCGTCTGGGTGCCGGCTCCATTGAAGGTCCAGGCGGAGGCGGAGGTGAGCGTGAGCGTCGAGAGGGCGCCGATCGTCACAGAACCGGATGCGACCACGTTGCTGTTGGTGGTGAAGACGTTGAGTGCGTTGCTGGCGACGGAAATGCCTCGTGCGGCATTCAGTGTCTGGCTGTTGGTGAGCATATCCAGCGTCCCCCTCGTAATGGTGAGAGTGCCGGAGAGGTTCAGACCACCGCTCGCACTGACGATGATGCTGTTGATGCTGGTGGTGGATCCGATATTATTGAGCGTCAGGTTCTTGAGCGTTCTGCTCACGTTGGCTCCCACCCTGAGGTTCTTGTTTCCCTGGCCGCCGATCACAACGGTGCCGGTGGAAGTGAAGACGGTGGTGAAGAGCCCCGGCCCCCTGGTGACGGAAAGACTTCCCGAGATCGTCAGGTTGTTCTGCAGATAGCGCATCAATCCTCCCGTCATGGTCAAGCTTCCCGAAACGGTCACGGGGAAATTGCCCCCGACGTAGAATCCGCTTCCTATCCGGATGCCTCCCGTGCCGACACGGAGGATGTGTTGCTGCAGGAGCGAACCCGTGAAGGTGGGCGAGAGAACGAGCCCCATGAGAGGAGTGTTGGCGGTAATGAGCGCCGTTCTTCCTGCAGATTGCCGGGTAAACACCGCAATATCACTCGCTCCGGGAGCGGCGCTGGCGGCGGTGCCGGCAGGATCGGCCGTTAGGGCCCAGTTCCCCGCTGTTTCAAATGCGGTGCTGGTGCCTCCGATGAAATACAAGGTGGTGGCGTATGCAGGCGTAGACGTCAGTAACATGCTGAGCGCCGTGACGCTTGCGACAAATGCGCGCACGCGCCGGAACATGGAGTACGTGAGGAATCGGCTGTGCATGTAAAAGCGGGGGGAAATTAAGCTGCATTCTCCTTATGAAAGGGGGTTGAATCAATAATTTACTCTTTCCTAGTATGAGTTTTCTTGATCCAATCATCTTTGTGTTTTTTGCACTTCGCGCAAGTTTTTTTTCTTTTGCTACTCTTTATACACGTGGCCCCGTAGTTCCCACCTTCGTCCGCTGCGGCGGACTACGGCGGGCGGGCAACGGATTCAAACACTTGCTCCCGTAGTTCAATCCCTCGGCTTGCCCGCTTCGCGGACTCGCTCGGGACAGGCTCCTAGAACGACCCTCTCCTACGCCACCTGTTATCATTGCTCCGTGACCCTGTAGTTCAACGGACCCTCCTTCGCCCTTTGGGCTACGGAAGGGCAAGTAGAACGACCTGTTATCATTGCTCCGTG
>CAZXIO010000107.1:0-3624 GCA_964640805.1 uncultured Candidatus Peribacteria bacterium | reverse complement strand
GTCCGCCCTTCGACAAGCTCAGGGTGGACTCGCAGATTACCGCTTCGGTTTGTTATTATGCTCATATGTCTTGTCCATGGCTGTCCAGAAGACGCGGTTATCAATGCATAAGGGGTTCCCGCTGCCTGCGTCCTTGCAGTCGCCATTTTCGAGCAGGTTGCCGTACTTCACGAAACCCAAGTTCGGATTGTCCTGATAGGGGTTCTCTTTGATGCCGTTCACGGTCGCTTTGTGAATCTGTTCACCGGTCCAGTCGGGATGAGCCCGGGCCATGGTGTCACGCTGGCGGTTGTAGGCGGCGGCCATACCGATGAAGACTTCCTTCTGTGCACCGTCTTTGAAGGACGTGAGTGCGTGGTCCACGATTCCGACGACCAGGAAAGCGTCACCGGCGACGGTCTTGGCGATGTCCTCCACTCCTTCCTTCAGTTTGCTCGTCGCTTCGTCCTTCGCCTTCGAGATGAGCGTGTCTTTCACGCGATCCAGACGTCCCAGTTGCAGGAAGTCGTTGTCTCCCTGTTGCTCGAGCATCTTCTCGTAGACCGTCAGTGCGTCATCGGCTTTGGAGCGCTCGGTTGGCGGATCTTCGCCGGTCAATTTGTCTTTCAGGCGGTCGAAGAACCCCTTGCTCAGAATGTCCTTCGCCGACATGTTCTCGATGGCGTCCTTGGGATCGTAGCTATCGATGAAAATTTTCTTCAGTTCCTGCAGCTTCTCGAACTTCGTCGTCACGTCTTCCAGTTTTTCGGAAGACTTATCCAGGAATTCCTTGTACTTCTGGAGTCCCGCGAGGCGATCTGGATCTTTTTCTCCGTCGATGTCTTTCTCCAGCAGTTCCAGATACTTCTTCCACCCTGCGTCACCGATGCTTTTGAGATCCTCCTTCACTTTGTCATTCGCCAGCGGGTCGTCGGTCCCGCCTTTGGTGGTGCCGTCGTCCTTGGGCGGCTCCTCGCAGCCATTGTTTGCCGCTACCCACACATATCCGTCTCCGCATCCTTTTCCTGCTTTGCCCCACGCAGCGCGGCACGCCGCTTCGTCCTGTGCGCTCTTACAATCATCCACGGTGTGATTCTTGAATGCTGCGGCCAGACATTCCTCCTGCGAGTAGCCCATCATCCCGCCATCGTCATCGGTACAGACTGCGGGGTTGCCGGTGTTTTCGGCGATCATCAGATGACACTTGCTGCGCGGCGGCGGGTACTGAATCTTTGAGCAATCCTCCGGGTCGCTCTGCTGCACGGCGCCGGCTTGATAGCAGTGGTCGCTGTCGGGCGAGGCGTCGCACATGATGGAAATGATCGTGCCGAGGCAGCCGCTCAGGAGCAGCGTTGAGGGAATGATGACGAGGAATGGCAAAAACCTTTTCACTTTTTAGGAGAGAAGAACAGCGGGATGGAACAAAGAATTGTCAAAAGACATGCCGTCAATGAGGCCCACAGGAGCGGACGCGCCCCAAAATCCATCACGAAACCCGCAACGGGCGTGTAGCGGGGTTCATCCAGCAGTACCCAGCTGAGTATCAGCGACGGAAGAATGCCGAGAAGGACCGCCACCGGATGCAGCCACTCGATTTTCCGGAGTTTCAGTATCCGGCGGATCAGATTCAGAATGCCGATCAGGATGAATGTGAGCAGCCCGAATACCGCGCCCGTTGCCCAGCCGGCTGCCTGCACCATCGGCACAAGCCCGCTTTCCAGATTATCCGTGCCAGGATGGAGCAGTGCAAAAGAAGCCGCGCCGACTCCAGCCATTACGAGGCACATGAGGAATGGAAACCACAGAGAACTCAGAAAGCGGCGCATAGGGGGGTTGGGAACATTCTGACCTTCTCGAGCATTGAGTGCAAGATCGGATGCAGCTTTCACGTAATTCAGACTAGAATTTCTGCTTCTCCCAGAGTTCATAGAATCTTCCCTTCTTATTATGAAGCTCATCGAAGCTTCCGGATTCGATGATCTCACCATTCTCCAGTACGAAGATGCGATCCATTTCGCGAATGGTCGTCAGTCGATGGGCAATGACAATTGCGGTGACTGTCTGGAAAAACTGGTGCAGCGAATCGCGGATCTTTTCCTCCGATTCCAGATCCAGGTGCGATGTTGCTTCGTCCAGAAGCAGGAGTTGAGGTTCTTTGAAGACGGCTCTTGCGATGCCTACCCGCTGCTTTTCGCCGCCTGAAAGCTTCACACCCTTCTCGCCGATATACGTATCCAAACCCTTCGGGAGCTTGGCGAGAAAGTCGGTGACGTGGGCGATTTGAATCGATCGTTGCAGCAGCGGGTCATTGTCCCGCTGATCCGTATTTGCGAGTGTGATATTGTCACGAAGCGGGAAATTGAACACCTCGGTTTCCTGGAGCACCACCGCCGAATACTGAAAGTACGATGACCTGCGGATGTCGCGGAGCGGCACTCCATCAATCAGAATATCCCCCGTGTAGTGCTCATGTTCTTTGAGCAGCAATTTGAAGAGTGTGGATTTCCCCCCACCGGACACGCCGACGATGCCGATTCGTTCTCCGCGCCTGATCGTCAGCGAGACGTTCTTGAGTACGAGCGTCTTACTGCCGTAACCGAAGCTGATGCCACGGAATTCAATAGTGCGCCAATCGACGGGGAAGTCCCGTTTGCCCTTGTCGAGATCGATGGTGACCGGCTCGCGGAGGATCGTCATCATTCGCGCCACGCCGTACTTGGCGACGAGGAAGTCCTGGGTCACGCGCGAGATCTCGTCGGCATTTTCCCACAATTTATCGAAGTACCTGGCGAAGAGGATCAGGAAGCCGACGGAGTAGTCGCCGTGAAGAATGCCCCAGACAATGAACGCTACGATCGAAAAGTAGAATCCATTGCTGTAGATCACCAGCACAACGTCGCGTGAGCGATACCAGAATATGCGCAGGCGGATATTGCCGAAAAGGTCCGCAGCCTGTTTCGTGAGTCGCGACAGCAAAGGTTCGGACATTCCCAGCACTTTGACGCTGCGGATGTTGTTGACTGCCTCGAAGGCCAGTCCGCTGAAATCCTCTTCACCGATGTTCACGATTTCTTCCATACGGACTGCCCGCTTGAGAAGGACGGAGGACAAGATGTAATACACCACGATAAAGCCGAGGAGGATCAGTGCAATGAGCCGATCGAACGTCGCGATGATGATGGTGATGCCCACGAAGTTGACGCACACCTCAATCACGTTCGAAATCCAGATGCGTAAAATCTGATCGAGCCCCTGGCCGCCTTTCTGCATGCGCTTAAGCTTATTGCCGGAATTCGTCCGCTCGTGCCAACGCAGATCGATGCGAAAGAAATGGGCAAGCGTCTTGAGTTGTGCATCGAGTGACACTCGCTCCGACACCTGGAATCCAAAAAACTTGGCCGTTTCGCGACAACAGATGTTGAAACAATACGCCGCCGCCATCAGGCCGATGAGCCGGAGAATCTGAGGGTACATGGCGATGTCCGTACCGGCCGTGAGCAATGTGATGATCTGAGCGAACGCATACGCAGGATAGAGCCGAACGAGATCGCTGATGGCACGCAGAACAGTGGCCAGAACAAAACGGCCCGTATACGGACGCAACAGAACGCCGATGTCCCTGAAGAGGGAGATCATTGAATATGC
>CAZXIO010000106.1:0-3693 GCA_964640805.1 uncultured Candidatus Peribacteria bacterium | reverse complement strand
CCCTCCGATCCACACTTGCCCTCACCGGCATCGCGACATTCAGTGACAACGCCAACATTCGCGGAACGCTCTCCGGCGCCGCTCTCACCATCATGCGGGGCAACAGCTACCTGCTGGGCAACGTCGGGATCGGCCTCACTACAGCACCCAAAACAAAACTCGAAGTGCAGGGCTCCATGTCGGGCAATTCCCTCTACCTTGCGCGTGGGTTCTCCGGTGCGGGGCTCACAGGCTGCTGGGGAACAGCCAACAAGCTCGTGTGGAGCGGTTCCGTTTCGCGTTTCGGCTGCGCGTCCGATCAGGGCGGAGGAGGCATCACCGTGAAGGTGAAAACCGCCAATGAAGCCGTGGCCAGTTCCACGACGGTCCAGAACGACGACGAGCTCAACTTCGCCATCGGCGCGAGTGAGAACTGGGCATACATGATGGATGTCAACTATCAAACGACCGGCTTTGGCTTGGGGGGCTTCAGAGCCGCCGTCTCGGCACCGGCATCCGCGGCATGCAACACGTCTTTTGAAATATTCAACGGAAGCAGCGTCAACTATACCGGTTCCTCCGCATGCGCGACTGAGTTCACAACAACGACGTCATCCCTCTCCAATCTGAGAATCGCCGGCTCCGTGAGAAATTCTTCCAATGCGGGAACCGTGCAGCTTAAATGGGCGCAAAGCACGTCCGATTCGTCCGCCGTGAACGTACTTTCGGGCAGTACACTGCTCGCGTTCAAAACCGTCGGTTCCGACCTTGCGGAAATCTATGCTTCACACACATCGTTCATCCCGGGCACGGTCGTCTCTCTCGATCCAACGCTCCCCGCCGGCGTACAGAGCAGCACGGGACCGTACGATCCGCATCTGATGGGCGTCGTCTCCACGCAGCCGGGACTCGTGATGGGGGAAGTGCCGCCGGAAGGGCGCATCGTCTTCCTCGCACTCGCCGGCCGCGTGCCCGTTCTTGTCTCCACCGAAAACGGACCCATCGGCGCAGGCGACTATCTTACATCCTCTTCGCAGCCGGGCGTCGCAATGCGCATGACCAGACCCGGCATGTCGGTGGGCCAGGCGATGGAGGGATACGACAAGGAGGGGATCGGCGTGGTGATGACCTTCATCAAGAACACGCACATGAGCGGGTTCGATGCCACCGATACTCTCCTCAGCGGCACGGGGGACATGCTCACCGTTCACGGGAATCTGACTGTGACGGGCGCGCTGTTGGTGCACGGAGGAGCCGCGTTCGGCTCCGGAATCACTATCTCTTCGCGTTCGACGACGCCGGGTCAAAATCTCCTCACGCTTTCCTCGAGTGTGTCCGGTTCGGGAGATACCGTCTTCCGCGTCACGGCCGGGGGAGACGTTTCGGCCGACGGCGCCTTCACAGGAGGCGGAGCAGATTACGCAGAATGGTTCCTGACGTCCGATACAGATCTGAAGTTTGGCGAAGCAGTGTGTATCGACGTCACGCGCGGGAACGCCGTCCGCCGCTGCACGCGCCCGGCAGATCGCGACATCGTGGGTCTCGTCAGCAGCCCCGAGCAAGCCGCGTTCATCGGCAACAAATTCAGCGGCGCCGAAGATCTGCCCGTCCCCGGCACCGTGCTCGTCGGCCTCCTTGGCCAACTTTCGGGCGACGTGGTCGTCGAGTTCGACGAGATGATCCGACCGGGCGATCCGCTCGCGGCGGGGACCATTGCGGGAACTCTCCGCAAAGCCAATCCTGGCGAATCGACCGTGGGTGTCGCGCTCGAAGGGCTGGAGAGCGGACGCGCGATGCGCAAGGTTCTCATCTCGCGCAAGAATCAGTCGCTCACCGTCGAAGCAGTCGAGCAGAAGACGCTTGAATCCATCAAAGCGATGAAGATCGAAGATGAGGTGCAGCTGATGGTGCAGGGGACAATCGAGAACCTCCAAGTCGATCAGAACATCAAGGATGAAGTGACGCGGCAGATCTCGTCGTTCGCGTCGCTCACAGATCGGATTGCCGCGCTGGAAGCCAGGCTTGCCGCGCTCTCCGGCTCCGCCGGCACGGTCCGACCCGGCCCATCGTCGGCGTTGGCACTCAGTCTGTCGGGCTCACTGCGCGCAGCAGACCTTGCTGCAGGCACTCTCGCGCTTGAAGACACGCTCTCGGTGGGCGGCGACGCGCGCGTGGGCGGGGATCTGTATCTGGAAGGCGTCCTCAGGGTCTCCGACCTGCTCATTCCGGGCAGTCTCCTCATCGACGGGCCGCTGAAGACATCCACGCTAAGGGTCTCTTCCGATGCCACGATCGATGGATCATTGACGTTGAATGGATCGTTGCATCTGGCCTCCGGCTCGGTGTTCTTGTTCGGCTCCGGTTCCGCCGTGGAGCTGTCGTCCATCATCGTTCGTCAGGCGCTCACAGTCATCGGCTCTGTAACGATCGAAGGGCTTGCGACGTTCCTCGGCGACGTCGACATTCACGGCGAATTGAGCCTCGGCAACCGTCAGATCGGTTCCGTCACGATCTCGCAGAGCGGCACGTCGGCCCTCGTCCGTTTCGATCCGGCGCTTGCCCATGCGCCCGCCGTCAACGCCTCGCCCGATGTCCCCGTCTTGTACGGCGTTTCGTCCGTCACGGCCACGGGCTTCACGATCCGCCTCGGCGCACCCGCACGGGAACCCGTCACCTTCTCGTGGATCGCGATCGGGCAACTCACGCCGCTTACGGCTGATCTGCTTGGCTCAGAAACCTCCTCGGCATCATCGGACTCATCCATTGCGTTCCCCGAGGGCGGTTTCTCCGGTGATAGTTCTGCATCATCAGGCAGCAGCGAAAGCTCAATCCGTTCCGCTGAAGCAGAAGTTTCTTCTTCCTCCGAAAGCAGCGGCAGTTCCGAGTCCTCGTCGTCTGTGGAAGAAGCATCATCAAACAGCGAGAGTGCTCCGGTCAGTTCCGAATCCGCCGTGATGCCCGCGGAAGAGACGCCATCGGGCACCGATGGCACTCCCGTCAGTTCAGAATCAACCGATATCTCTGCGGATACAATTCAGTAATCAAAGAGTTCATCCTCGCCGAAGAACCAGCCTTCGCCCTCACTGCGGTGAGGGACTACGGCCGGCAAGAGTGCATCATGCAGCTTCAGGGATCAGTAATCGAATAATTCATCCTCGCCGAAGAATCTATGAATCTCTTTCTGCGCAGTTTCGACGCTGTCGCTGGCATGCGCCACATTCACCATCTGATCCACGCCGAATTCATTGCGAATTGTTCCCGGGGCCGCTTTGCGGCTGTCGGTCACTCCCAACATGTCGCGGACTGTGGCAACGACTTCCGGACCCTCCAGCACCAGCGCAATCACGGGCTTACTGCCCATGAATTCCTCCACTTGGGGGTAAAACGGCTTATCGGCGATGTGCGCGTAGTGATCGCGGAGCAACGTCGGGTTCAAATGAACCATCTTGCAGCCGCGAATGCGCAGGCCCGCTTCCTCAAAACGCGCGATCACTTTGCCCGTAAAACCTTTATCGACGGCGTCGGGTTTTAAGAGGATGAGGGTTCTTTCCATGGCTGTAGTGTAAATGAATTGAAGTATTTAGAAAAGCACTGTTTTCTTGTTGAGCTTGCGAACCATAGACACCGGCATGCCGTCCGCTTTTTCCCCTGCGCGAAGCCACGGACGGCTCAGGATGACATGCTCATGCCAACAATTTCTTCAGGCCATCCTCA
>CAZXIO010000105.1:0-3739 GCA_964640805.1 uncultured Candidatus Peribacteria bacterium | reverse complement strand
GATCCACGAGTTCGGCGTAGTAGCGTTTGGCGAAGAAGGGGTTGTGGAGGTTTTGAGAAAGGTCAGGACCGGAAATCATTGAAGAGCAGCCGGTGAGGACTAGAGTCAGGGCCAAGGATGAAAGTGAGAGTCGAAATGAGAGGGAGCACATAGAAAAAGTGGAAAAAGATTTACGCTTTTGAGGAAAGTTCCGGAGCAGGGGAAGAGTGCTTGGGAGTTTTCTTCGGTGCCGCGGTCAAATCGCTCTTCATGGATCCCGCATTGTGTAGTGCATGCTCTGCTTCTTTTCCAAGCGCGTGACCGCGCAGCGGAATGCTTTCGGTGTCTCTTCCCGCCGCCTTCTCGGCGCTCTTGAGTGCCTTCAGTTTCGGACTCAGCTGTTCAAACGCCTGAATGGTTTTATCCAGTTTCACGTTCACGGAGCCGGCAAGACCCCAGTAATTCTTGCGCGTGTTCGTGAGTTCACTCTTCACGGCCTTGCGGAGATTGTCGCGCGAGGTGGGGTCTTTCATATCATAGAAGACGTACATGGGGCCGCGGCTCTGGCCGCCGTCGTATTTGCGACTGGCAACATCCACATTGTTTTCTTTTTTGCGCATGTCCAATTTTGTGACGCCGGTGTTCCGGTGCCCTTCTTCATTGATCCGTTCGGTATCGTCTTCCGCCTCATTCTGTATTTCTCCGTACCGCTCCTGATCGGGGATGAAGCCGTGATCATGCGCCCACTTGATGTTATAGAGCCAGATGCGCAGCCGATCGATCGTATCCCATTTCTCGGGCCCGCCTTCGCGCATGGCCCAGGCGAAGTATTCGTACAGGTCGTACGGCAGATCCTCCATCACATCCATCACCTGGCTGCGCAGCAGCTCCACTTGTTCATCCGGGCTGCCCTTCGACTCCTTGGGGTTCTTTTTGAGCGTTTCGGCGTCACCCCTTTCCATCTCCAGCTTCCGTTCCAGATGGAACAAGTGCCGCTTGTCGAAGATCGTCAGATCCAGCCCCGATGCTTTCGACAGCAGTTCCTGCGCTTCATCAAATTCATCGTTCTCAATCAGCACGTCGATCTGCGAGAGCATCGGGTGGGGCGTACCCTCGATGCTCCGCTCCAGTTTCACACACTCACCGTGCCGCTGTTCGTAGCTCAGAGCCAGATAGGCTGCCTGTTCTTTGGCCGGAATGCCGGCTTGTTTTGCCCGTTGCAACAAACTCGCGTACTGCTGTCCGTCGTGTACCCAGTCGGTGACGCGGCCGGGGAGGATGCTCTGCACGTACGCGTCGGCATCCGGCTTGGCGAAGATGTGCGCCAGCCACGCATCCACTTTTGTGGCGCTGAGTCCTCCATTCTCCACTGCGTACCGGAGCTGCACCCTGGCTACTGAGAAACTCTTTTCCCGACCGTGCGCATATTTTACGGCATCCGATAGCGCGGTATCAACCAATTCGAGACGCCTGAGAACTTTCCCGCCTTTGAATTCAGACGTATCCAGCTTGTCGACGGACGGCAATGCTCCTTTCAAAATGAGGCCTTGAACCTGCAATCGCTCGATGTGTGCATGCTTCTCGGCGATTTCCTTCCAATTTGCTTCCCATGCTGCGAGCGTGTCGCCCCGGACATCGGTTGATGTGAAGAACGCTTCCACGGCTTTCCAGTCGCCTCCGCGCCGACTGAAGGCTTTCTTCATATCGTCTACGTTCTTTTCCGTCAGGCCTTCATTGGCGAGGTATTTGTCCACGATTTTTTGCATTTTTTCCTCGTATGCATGTGGATGCCTGAGCACATCTTGCTTATACCATTTCTCCGTATCCAACAGCCACTCCACCTGTTTCGCGGATGTTTTGGCGCCACCTTTCACCAGTGCTTCGGTCGTCACCGTAGCCATTTGTTTGCGGATGTCGCTCTCCTTCAAAATGCCGAAATCACCGATGGTGTCGTAAAACGATCGTTCGATCCTATTGCGAATCTCGTCCGGGTTCTGCCGGTCGGCTGACCCGGTGTGGTGATTGGACTCTGTTTCAAGGGTTTCGTTGCTCATGGGCTCCAAAGTATGGGGCAGAGAGGGCATTCCTTCAATAAACATGTACACATTTTGTGTTTACCCCCATGGAAATTAGCAGTCCGGCTGCTACTCTTTACACATGATTCTCTCCGATCGAGACATCAAGAAGGCCATCGAAAGCGGCAGAGTGAAGATCGAGTCGCCGCAGCCCGAACTCTTCCCGTACATCCATGCCTCCAGCATGGACCTGCACCTGGGCAACCACTTTAAACTCTACGAACACAGCAAGTTCGCCGTCATCGACCCACGCAGGCCCGAGACCTTTGCGGGCAACATGCGTATGATTACGGTTCCCGACGACGAGCCCTACATGGTGCAGCCCGGCGAGTTCGTCCTGGGCGTCACGCAGGAATCGATCACCGTCCCCGACGACCTCGTCGTCCGCGTGGAGGGCCGCTCGAGCCTCGGCCGCCTCGGCATCATCATCCACTCCACCGCCGGCTTCGTGGACCCCGGGTTTTCAGGCACGATCACGCTCGAGATCAGTAACCTGAACCGCATGCCCATCGCGCTCTACCCGGGCATGAGGATCTGCCAGATTGCATTCGAGATGATGACGAGCCCGGCCGAGATGCCCTACAGCAAAAAGCCGCACAGCAAGTACCAGGGGCAGATACTGCCCGAGGAGAGTCGGTTGGATGCGGATCCCGAATTTGTCAGGAAATAACAAGGCCGAAGGACGAAGGTCGAAAACGTTTTTGATCTTCAAGTTTCGACCTTCGATCTTATAGATCAATGAAAGAACACAGATCAATTCCGTATGCCTTCAGTTGAGCAGGCATGGTCTCATCCGTCAGCATGTTGAACTCCGTCTGCCGCTGCGGATCGGTGTCGAACGGCGTTCCCTCTGCGCACGGGCTCCCCGGATGCGTCATCAGTTCCGTCGTGCCGTCGGGTAAGCGGCTGAGGATATGACGAAGGACTTTTTTAGATGCATTCCCCGCCATTGCGAGGCCGCGGAAGTGGTCGGTTGAATGGATGCCATTGGCCGAGTACAGAGTCCTCGCCGCCGCGCCCATATCGCTGATGCCTTTTGATTTCTCCAGTTGCTCATCCGTGATGTTCCAGCCCGTCGGGGGCAATGGCTCATAAGGAATCCTCACGTACTGGATCGCGTAGCGTTCGAGGATGGGGATCAGGATGGGGACGATCAGCGGGTGTGTGTGGATGTGATGGTGACTGTCCAGATGCGTCGGTTGCCCGTGCGAGTCCAGAAACCACTCGATCTGCGCACGCGCCTCGCGCTCGATGTGCGTCTTGTCGATTTTGCCTTCTTCCAAGAGCCGTTTGAGCTCATGACGCTCGCGAAATCCGCCGTAGTGAGCAAGAAGCGAACTCACGTGCTCGCGATTACTCAGCGGATAGCCTTCGGTGAAGTTGAGGTGGAGGCCCGTGGGGAGTTTCCGTTCCCGCGCATGCTTGGCGGCCTGATCACTGTGGCTGCCATTGGGAATCAACGTCGCATTCCGGACGATGCCCTGCTCGAATGCCAGAAAGATCCCGTGTGAACGGGCGGAGTTGATTCCCAGATCGTCGGCGTTGATGATGAGGCGTTTCACAGGTTTACTGTAGCGGAATTTTGGCTGTGCCACGTGATCGCGAGCAGGGACGTAAAGCGACTTCGTCGCCACGTCCCACGGAAAATCGCTTCTCGCTTCGCTGCGAGCGATTTTACGTGGTGG
>CAZXIO010000104.1:0-3784 GCA_964640805.1 uncultured Candidatus Peribacteria bacterium | reverse complement strand
AGCTGCATGATTTCTTTTGCCGTGACGCGAGGACTCAGCGTGAGCACGATTGTCTTGTCTTTCCCGTCATCTTCCGCTTTTACTCTTTGGACTCCCGCGCGCCGGCAGGCCATGCGCAGGCGCAGCACGGAGAAAAGATTGAGAACTTGCTGCGGCGGCTCGCCGTACTCGTCACGCAGATCGCTCTCGAATTCTTTGAGGATCGCTTCGTCTTCGCTTCCCGCAAGTTTCTGATACACCGAAATTTTCTCGTCACTGTCGGGGATATAGAACGAGGGAATGAGTGCTTCCACAGGGAGCTGGATCTCGACGGGGCCCATCTCGGCTTCTTCGTCGCCGTCTTTCCGGCGGCCCTTGAGTTCTTCCACGGCATTCTTGAGCATCCTCAAATAGTGGCTGACGCCCACCGTCTGCATGGTACCCGACTGGCTGGCGCCGAGTATTTCGCCTGCGCCGCGGATTTCGAGATCCCGCATGGCGACCTGGAATCCGCTCCCGAGCTCACAAGCCTCGACGATGGCACGGAGCCGCTTCTTGGCGTCGTCCTTGAGCTTCTGGGTGTGGTAGAGGAAGTACGCGTAGGCCTGCACCTTGCTGCGCCCCACCCGCCCACGAAGCTGGTACAGCTGGCTCAGGCCGAACCGTTCGGCTTCGTTGACGATCAATGTGTTAGCGCGCGGCAGGTCGATCCCGTTTTCGATGATCGTGGAGCTCACGAGTACGTCGTATTTTCCCTCTTTGAATCCGAGGATCCGCTCCTCCAATTGATCGGGCTTTAGCTGGCCGTGCCCGACGACGAACGTCGCCTCGGGGACGAGTGCGCGCAGCTTTGCGGCGAACGCGTCGATCGTTTCGACTCTGTTATGCAGCACGAAGCTCTGCCCCTTGCGCTTGAGCTCGGCAAGGAGTGCCTGCCGCGTCAGTTCGTCGGAGTACTTCCGGACCTCGGTGATGATGGGGAGCCTCCCGGGCGGGGGAGTGGTGATGGTGGTGATATCGCGGAGTTTATGGAGCCCTAAATTCAATGTGCGTGGAATAGGAGTGGCCGTGAGCGTCAAAATATCCACCGACGCACGCATCTCTTTGAATTTCTCTTTCTGCTTCACGCCGAATCTTTGCTCCTCATCGATGATAACGAGTCCCAGATTCAGAAACCGGACGTCATCCTGCAGCAATCGATGTGTTCCGATCACGATCTGCGTATCGCCTTTTCGCATGCGTTCGAGCGTCGCACGCTGCTCCGCGGGACTCCGAAAGCGGCTGAGCATTTCCACGCGCATGCCGAACGGATTCATGCGCTCCAGGAAGTTCTCGTAGTGCTGGTTGGCGAGGATCGTAATGGGCGCGATCACGGCCACTTGCTTGCCCGCATCGGCCGCCTTGAACGCGGCACGCATCGCCACTTCGGTTTTCCCGAAGCCCACGTCGCCGCACACGAGACGGTCCATGGGGTGCTCGCTCTCCATATCGGCCTTCAGATCCTGAATGGCCTTCATCTGCCCGGGGGTTTCTTCGTACGGGAAGGTTGCCTCAAACTTGCGCTGGCGTTCACTGTCTTCGCCAAACGAGTGCCCCTTGCTCTTCGCGCGCTTGGCGTAGAGGAGGAGGAGCTCCTTGGCAATTTCCTGCGTCTCAGCTCGCATCTTCTCAGTCAATTTTTTCCACTCCACCGTCCCGAGGCGCGTGAGTGTGGGCTCCTGCCCCTCTTCATGCACGTACTTGCTGAGCTTATCGGCCTGATCGACGGGGACGAATAATTTATCGCCCTCCGCGTAGGTCAATTCCAGATACTCACGGGCGACGTCGTCGATCTCTTTCTGCGTCATCCCCTCGAAATGCCCGATGCCGTGCTCCATGTGCACCACGTAGTCGCCGGGCTGCAACGATGTGATGAAGTCGAGCGCGAGCTTGGCGATGCTGCGCTGCTTGCCGGCCTTCTTGAGCGAAAAAATCTCGCGGTCCGTCAAAAGCGCGCACTTGAGATCGGGATTCTGGAGCGAGTGGGGGAGCAGGTCGCCTTCGTCGGCATGGATCAGGGTGATCGCGCCGGGGCGCCGCTCGGCTTTGGACGTATGTGGCACGTGCTCCTCGCGCAACACTTCTTCGAGTTCTTTGATGCGCTTGGTGACGATGAGAAGCGTCCACTCCTGTGTCAGTTTGTCCCGCACGTCGTTCAAAAAGTCGGTGAGTGTGTAGAACTTGAGGACGGAGAGATAGCGTACGTGCGCGTGGTGCTCGGCCGACTCTGGGAAGGCCGTGAAGCTGAGCGTGGGGACCTTGGGAGGGGGCGCCACGTCGTCCTGATCGTCGAGGATGAGGAGGGAGCCTTTGGGCATCTGATCGCGAAGCGGCGCCGTCCGCTCAAATGTAACCGGAAAAATCTCGAGCGACTTGCCGTACGGGGTCGTGACCGATAAGTCCTTTTCGTCCACCGCGAGGATCTTCGCGACGGTCTCGAAATCGAACGCCACGCGTAATGGATGGGTGCTCTGGACGGGGTAGATATCCAGCACATCACCGATCCTGCGGTATTCACCGGGCTGCAGGTACAGATCGTCGCCGTGCCTATAGCCCCGCTCGATCAACGATTCAAAAAATTGCGTGAATTGAATCTTCTCTCCTTCCTCCAGCGTCACTTTCCGCTCATTGAGCTCTTTGAAGAGCGGGAACTCGATGTCCCATGTTGCGCGATCCATGACGAACACCCCCTCCCCCGGCCCCTCCCCCGTGCGCGGGAGAGGCGAGACGGGAGCCATGAACTGCAGGAATGCCTGCAGGTGATCCGGAACGATTTCATTCTCAGCGTTTGTGACAGGTAACATCCGCTGCGCGGTCCTTTCAAAAAACTGCAACCAGTGCCGGAGGCCATCCGCCGATGCCTCGTTCGGCGTCACAAGCAGCGCTCTGCGGGGATAGAATTCCAAAATGTGACTTGTGAGCATCGCCTTCGCCGTCTCGTTCGAGGCTCCGGAAAGTACGAGCAGACCTTCCGCTTTTAGCAGATCGGCCAGTTCCCGGTGGGTCTCCTTTCCTAAAAGGAGTGAAGGTTTCATTGAGATTTTGCGAGGGCCGGACTGAAGGACTCAAAAAGTCCCCGCCGCTCGGGTATTCACGTAAAAATGATGTCCGTCCATTTCTCTCGAAGTGACTACAGTATAGCAGTATACAGCCTGAATTCAAGGCTAGCGGGCCCCGTCACATGTTCAGATAGAGTTGCCCTCACAGGCATGCTTGATAAGCTTCAGAAGCGCGTCCCTGCCCTTCTGCCATGCCATGTCGTACTCATGGCGGCTTCGATCGCGCATAAAGACGCTGCTGTCTTCCACTGTGTTAGTCAGCACGCTCTTGCATCCTGCATACTCATTCCATGCCTTGCCGATAAGACTGCCGACTTTGCGCGCACTCTCGGCCAAAGTTGCATCCTTGCTGCCGGTCATTGCATCGGCGCGCGCCCGCAGCTCATCGACGGCCTTTTCCAGTGTGGCTTCGTTATCCGTCCTGCATACATCTGCGCCGAGCGCCGCAAGATGGCAGTAGAGCATTGCACGATTTTTCTCCGCGGCCTGCCGGACATCGCCTTTTGCTGTTAGGAATTCATTTTCGCCGAGAGACCCACAAAAAGCTTTCAGTGATCCGATAGCCCTTTCGATTTGTGAATTCACATTTAGTCCGTGCTGTATTTCACGCATATCCTGAAAACTCTGCTCACGCTCTTTCAGAAGATTAACCAGCCCATACCGGCTACCCCGTTCCCATTTCTCTTTTGCAACTTCGTACGGAACAG
>CAZXIO010000103.1:0-3789 GCA_964640805.1 uncultured Candidatus Peribacteria bacterium | reverse complement strand
ACCCACGAATCGTCACCCGTGTAGGAGATGATCTGCATGTGGAATTCGAGCTTGCCCGCGAAATGCTCCTGTGCCGCATCACCATTCACATAGACGAAGTAACCGAGATCGGAGACCGGAAATCCGTTTGCCCTCAGCAGCCACTGGTACATTTCCATCTGCCGCTTGTAGGCCTGCTTCCACTGGTCATCCAGACTGATTTCTTTTTGCGTACTCGTTGCTTTGTAATCGACGACGTGCAGCTCGCCACCGGGACTCTGCCACACATCATCCACGGCGCCAGTGAAGAGGAAATTGGTCGGTTCATGAAGAGCCTGCACGCCGCGGAAGTTTTCGCGCCATGTATCCAGATCGGGATGGCGATACGGGACGGCGTCGACGCCATACTCACGCATCAGCTCGTGCGGCTCCCCACGAGCTCTGTGATAGTCAAATTCCCGCTTCATCAATGCGTCCACGGCGACGTTCAGCGTGAACGGGGGACCCGGGGGCTGGCCGATGCCCAGCCGGCGGTCCAGGTAAAAGCAGCGGGGGCATTTCAGGAAAAGCTCGACCTTGCTCCGGCTGATGCTGTACGGCTCGTTTGAATCGGGATCGAAAATATTTCGCTTGCGAATGCCGGAAAGTTGATCACTTGCCCCCGATTTTTTCGCCGATATCCGTTCCTCATGCATGCAACCATAGTACGCGTTGCACCATCGCAAGGCCACTCATGCAAGCCATGGCGTAGAAAATCACGTGCATTGGATCAAATAATTAGTACAATAACCGGTAAATTCTTTTATTTCCCCCCTCCCATCCCCCCTTCTCTATGTCCGGACTCGTTAAACCACTCACATGGCTCTTCGGAGTCGTTCTCGTTCTCGTAGGCATCCTCGGATTCGTGATGAATCCTGTTCTCGGCTTCTTCGATGTGAACATGTTGCACAATATCGTCCACCTCGCCAGTGGCGCCGCAGCGCTGATCGCAGCATCCATGAGTTTTGCGGCAGCCCGTATGTACCTGATGGTGTTCGGGCTCGTGTACCTGGTGGTGGCTCTCGCCGGATTTTTGAACATCACGGCGATCATTGATCTGCTGATGCTCAACCCGGCCGACAACTTCCTGCACTTGGCTATCGCCGCAGTGTGTTTGGTTGTGGGCTTCGGTTCGAAGAGCTGATACTCGTCCATTCCTGAATACTAAAACCCGGCTTCGGTCGGGTTTTTCAGATCACGAAACCGGATTGGAGGGCGTCATGGACCATTGCGTTTTGATTGCAGCGAGTTTGCCCTGAAGATCTGTCTGCAGCGCAAGTAGGGTTCTTCTCTTCATATGCTGCGTCCGCTCAAGCCGCGCCTGTATGCCTTCGAATCCGCGGTACATTTCGGTCTGGAATGCTTTCCATTGGGCCTTCTGCGTATCGGTAAGGGAAACACTGATGATTGAAGCCGATTGTGCGCCCAAATCATTCTTGGCTTTGGCGACGGCTGCAATCAAATCATCGCGCATGTGGAGAAGCGCCTGCTGCGCGGCCGCAGCACGGGATTGATGTGCCTGAGCCGCGTGTCTTTCCACACGCTGCACATTCCACACCAGCCCAGCGGACTCCAGAGCACGGATGAGCAGCCCCGACAGATCGACCTGCCACCAACGCATGCCGTGAAAGGCGTTGCGCGGGAATGCGTGGTGATTGTTGTGCCAGCCCTCCCCGAACGCGAGGAGCCCCACAATCCAGTTGTTGCGGCTCTCATCCGTCGTCTCGTATGCACGTCGACCGAACGTATGGCAGATGGAATTGACGCTGTACGTGATGTGCGTGTTAAGAAAGATACGGACACCACCGACCCACACAAGGCCCGTCCACCCGCCGATGAGGAACGGAATCGCAAGCGACAGCGCCATCCAGAGCAGGTAGAGCCTATCGACCCATAGAATCACGGGATCGGTGAGCAAATGGGGCGCATATTCCTCCGCCTTTGCGAAGGAGTGACGATCGAAAATCCATCCCATATGCGCGTGCACGAAGCCGTGCAGGGGACTGTGTGGATCATCGTCATCGTCGCTGTGCGCATGATGCTTGATGTGCGTGGGCACCCAATCGAGCGGCCGTCCCTCGAACGCGGTGATTCCTGCGATCACGAGCAACGCCTTCAGCACGTTGCCACACTCGAAACCCCGGTGCGTGAGGTACCGGTGGTAGCCGATGGTCGCACCGAACATCGCGATGGTAAACATGACGGAGAAAAGGATGATGTCTGAGACAAAGACGTACCTGTTCCACAAATAATACACGGCCAGCCCCACACCGGCCGGAGGCAGCGTAACGAGCAGGAGGATTTCTGCTTTATAGAGGATGTCCAGAATGCGGGATCCACGCATGCATCAATAATAATACTCGAACCGGCCTACGCAAGGATTTCGGACTTTGAGCATCGTGATGGTAGAATGTACGCCGATGAAGAAGTCAACCGTCATCGGATTCGACCTCGGCGGCACCAAGAGCGCAATCAGCCGTTACGAGCGGGGATCATGGGCACTGCAGGAGCATGAATGCGTACCGACGGAGGCAAGCCGGGGTTTTGACGCCGTACTGGAGTCTTCGATCGCGCTCATCGAAAAACTGCGCACTCCCGATACGGTGGCCATCGGATTCGGCGTTCCGGGACTGCTGCGCCAGCCCGAAGGATTTCTGATCAATGCACCGAACATTCCTGGAGGGGAAGATGTTGATCTGAAGAAAGCACTTGAAGCCCGTTTCGATATTCCCGTGTACACGGAAAATGATGTCCGCTGCTTTACGCTGGGGGAAGCTTTGATGGGTGCAGGCAAAGATGAGCGCGTCGTCGTCGGCATTACGCTTGGCACGGGTGTGGGCGGGGGAATTGTCATCGACGGGAAGATCTTCCACGGTCAGCATGGATTCGCGGGCGAGATCGGCCACATGTTGCTCAAACCCGGCGAGCCGCCGTTCGAGACGCTTGATAAGCGCGGCGAGGTGGAGCAATTCATCTCGGGTACCGCGATGGGAAAGCGATGCGAAGCGGCAAAGAAACCGGAGGATTATCTGAGCGGAGGGACCTGCAGCTTTATGCAACCGTCTCTGTTCCGCGAGTTTGCGTGGACGGTGGTGAGCATCACGTATCTGATCGACCCGAGTGTGATCGTGATCGGCGGAAGTGCGGGCAAGGCGATGAAACCGCATTTGCCTGCCATCGAGAAAGAGCTTAGGAATTGGTTACTGCCACACACTCCTCTCCCGCGGCTGGCTATTGCACAGTGTGAACATCCGGGGACGCTCGGAGCTGCGTTGCTGACGCAATCAAATCTGAAGGACGAAGCTTGAAGGACAAAAAGCGTACTGAGAATTCCTGACCCGCTTTTCGACCTTTGACCTTCGTCCTTCGACCTTACGCATTCCACTCGGTGTGGAAAATCCCCTCTTTATCGATTCTCTTATAGGTGTGTGCCCCAAACAGATCCCGCTGCGCCTGGGTCAGATTGAGCGGCAGACGTTCGCGACCAAGCGCATCGTAATAGTTGAGCGAAGCGTAGTGCGCACCGACGGGAATGGCATCGGCGATCGCAAGGCGCATAAGCGTGCGCCAGTGTTGCTGCCGCTTGCCCTCGAAGCGTTCCATGATCGCATTTTTACTCTGCTTCGAATCGCTCAGAGCCGTCTGGAATGCCGGAAGGAGCACGGACCGGATGATGCATCCTCCACGCCAGATGCGCGCCACCTCACTCAGATCAATGCCCCACTTGTATTCCTCCGACGCCTGTCGGATGAGCTCGAAGCCCTGTATGTA
>CAZXIO010000102.1:0-3807 GCA_964640805.1 uncultured Candidatus Peribacteria bacterium | reverse complement strand
GAATGTGGATGTAGTTGGACTGAGCCCCCGTTTGGGTCTGCAAAAGCGCGTATGTGGGATCATCGAGCAAAACCGTCAGGCTGGCGAATAGGAAATGGGGCGGGCGATCGCTCATTGTATATTTATTGGCGAGCGTGCAAAGAGGCCCAAGGAATGTCTGCAGGTCCTGCGCCTCCTTTTTCCCTTGTTCATCCCCTTGCCTCAAAAATTGCGGAAGAGCCTGAATTTCCGCTTCGGTAAGGTCGGACAGAGTCACCAGCCCCTCGGGAACTACCATCAGGCGACTATGCAACTGACAAAATGCCGACACCGATTTCCGGAAGGCTTCTTCCCGACCCTGGATCGGTATGAGCGCAACGGTTGCAAGTGGCGCTCCGGCATCGGAAAACCGCACGGAGATGCCTCCTGTCATTACGCTTCCAAGGCGCCCTGCGACGGGTGCATCGGGCGCAAAGGTGGCCAGATCGCGTGCGACGTTTTTTCTCGCAGTTTCCATGCGCTCGGTCGCCTCTTTGTCCATTTTTTCGGAGCTCTCCTCCAGCCACTTCAACGCCCCTTCCACGACTCCCGGCGCCGCATTGAGAACTTTGATGAATGTCTGGTAATTCTCCACGGGCAGAGATTCAAGCGTTTCTCGCAGCTGCTTCATCCGTTGCTCATCCAAAGATCCTTCCAGAAGCGGCTGCAATTCCGCCCATAATTTCCTGTGCGCTTCGGCGCGCTTTTTATTTTCTTCCTGATCATCTCCGGGAACTGCAAGCGCTGCGGCAAGGGCCTTCAGGATGGCCGCGTGCATTTTGGGAAGTTGCTCGGCGCTCGTGGGCTGATCGAGGAAGGGAGTCACCGCCTTCCTGAACTCCTGAGCCACGGGATTATCGCCTTCGGACCAAATGCGGCTGCCGGATCCGGGGAGAACGATGCGGTCGATATTGCCGTTTTCCCGCAAAGAAATCTGAATCGCGGGGTACGAAGTGCCCGTGAGTTCGACCAATCGCTGGAAACGCGTGGCGGGCACAATATCCGCGGCATTGATGTATCTCAAAATTGGGAATTGCCCTTGAAGCGAGAGTTGGTAGCCCGTCCCGGGAGTGCAGAGCGCGCTGTACCGCTCCGTCATTGCGTTCTGGAGACGCGGGATGAGAGTCGCGACAGCGGCTTTATTGATCGTCTGCATCCGTGGAATGGTCGGCGGCTGTCCGATGACACCGGTTCCTGCCATCGCTTCGTTGAAAATTTTCAGGAGTGCGGGATCGTTTTCCAGACCCGGAATGGCGATGCCTTCGATGTTTCCCGCGGCATCGAAGGAAACATGTGCATATGGTGCGCTGACTCGCGTGAGAATGCGCAAATGCGCAAAGCGGGCCGGCGGGGCGAGTTCCGCTTCGGTGAAACTTCTGAAAATGGGGTATCTCGGATCGGTAGCAAGACGGAAGCCGGTGACGTTTCCGCACACCGCCGTATACGCTTCAATGGTTGCATTGCGGAGCGCGGGAATCAGCGCAGCAGCTGCGGCCTTGTTCAAGGATTGAAGTAAGGGGACTGTGGGCGTTTGCCCAACGAAGCGCGTCATGGCCGTGCTGAACGCTTGGGCGGCGGCGTGACCGCTGTTTCCAAGGCCCGGGATGATGACATAGTCGATGGTATTGTTCTCGGTGAAATGAACGTGTACGGCAGGGTAACTGCTTCGGGTAATAAGAGTTAACTGATGAAAGCGATCGGCCGGAATTATTTCCGTCTCCGGTAAATATCTGGAGAGGAACCGGCCATTCTCCGATACACTGAAACCGGTGCCGACGCACAGCGCCTCTCGGTCTGTTTTCCGCTTCGCCTCGCGTTCCTTCCGGCGCACTTCTTCAAGCGGCAACCATCTCTCCAGTTCCGCCTTCACGGCATTGTAGAGCGCGACGAAGTCTTGCGCAGTGACCACGCGATTGTTGAGTCCTGCGATGAATTTCTTGATCACTTCCTGTACGGAGAGCACCTGCCACTCCACGCGGTTCGTCATGCGTAACGAGGCGTTTGCGATGCTGCCGTCTTGTCGGCGCTCGACGAATACATTGATGAAACTCGCACGATCTCCACTCACGCGTTCCATCATTGCGTTCAGTGCGGAAGTGGAAAGTGTCATGGAACGGTTCAGGTGGCCGAAGAAATTCGTGCCGCTCGTGCCGAAACCGCTTTCTTTCAGGAACGCCTGCCGGTCGGCTCGCATCTTCGTTTCTTGCTCCGTCTCGGGGGCCGCCAACATGGCGGGAAGGCGCTTCGCGAAACCTTCCGTGAGCCGATTGAGAATCGTAGTGTCGGTGCGCACGTCTGCATTCGCGTTCGTTTTGACGAATTCCTGGAAGAACGCCGCCATTTCGGCCGGCGGCGTCCACGGGATGCCGTCTTCGCCGCGCATAATGGCAACTTCGGCGACACGGTGGCCCGCAACGCGCACGGCAAGCGAGAATGTGGGCGTGCCCAATCGGGCCGTCAGGCGTTCATGGTCACGACCATCCCTCGAGAGAAGGCCCTGGATCCCGCGGTAGATCTGGAAGGGCCATTCGGCATGCCATCCCTGAATATAAAAACCATTCTGTTCGTTACAGAGTCCCGTGAGTTCATCGGCAAGAATTTCCGTGAGGCGCTTGGCAGATTCTTCTTTGAGCAGTCTGAGCGACTCGCGCGTGGCGATGGGATTCCTTGCCGTAAAATCCGCGAGGAATTTTTCCATCCCGGGAGGGTTGAGCCTCCGGCCCGTGCCCGCAAAGATCGCGATTTCGTCGAACCGATTGCCGGTCAAATTGACGCCGAAACGCAGGTTAAAAATCTGGTCGTAGCCTCCGTTGCGCCGGGCATGATTATGAACCAGATTTTCGGGAATGATGTGCGAGAGCCATGTTTCGAGAGCAAACTCTTCGGCGCTGCTGCTCCATCTGTTCACTTCGAAGGGATGGACGGTCCGATCAGCGCAGAGGTGTTCCAAAAAGAGCCCCTGCAATGCGGCTTTGAGCGGGGTCATCTGTTCGATGCCGACGCCCGTCAGCCGTCCTTCCGTCCCGCCCGTGCCATGGAGCTTGCGGAAACTTTCCAGTGCCGCATTGAGCGCTTTCGTTCCGGTTTCATTCGCGGTTCGCAGACCGAGGTTCAGATCGTACGTTCGCCGTCCGCCGGGGAGCGTTTGCCCGGGTGACCGCGTGATGGTGAAATGACTCGTCGGAAGCGTGAACGGACGCAGTTCCAGATCCATCAGGGCATCCGATGTGAAAAGAAGGCCCGTTCCCGTCTTCTCGCGCACTTCTTTTCCCGTTTTCTCCAAGCCCTGTTTCGCCTGCTTCTGTGCGTTCTCGAAGAACGTTCCGAAGCTTTGGAGACCTTGTTTGATCTGGGATTCGAGATCGGTGGGAGGAGGAGCCGCCGGAAAACTGGCCACCATCGCCTCTTGCGTGCGCTTGATCAGCGCGGCGAGCATGGCCGCATCCGTAGGACGGGGGGTCGTCCGAAGCGGCTTGATGAATGCTTCGATTGCCGTGGTCGTCGGCGCATAGTTCCATACCTCAGGCATGCCGTTGCGTACGATATGAAACGCAGCGGACGCAATGGTCGGATTGGGACCGGCCGCAAGCGTGATGCGGAACCGCGGGCGTTCGGTCGCTCCTGCTCCGAGGAGAAGGAGCATTTGTTCTTCGTGTACGACGGTTCCGAAAGCAAACGGAAGTTGAATGACATTCGGATCGCCCGGAACTTGTTCAAAATTACTTGCAGTACACAATGCTTCGATGAATTTCCGTCGCTCTTCCGCCAGTTTTTTTGCGAGTTCTTCGG
>CAZXIO010000101.1:1779-3993 GCA_964640805.1 uncultured Candidatus Peribacteria bacterium | reverse complement strand
CACGTGGCGCAGTACGTGACGCCTTTGCCGGAAAACTCCTCCTCGCCCGGAACTCCCAAATGACGTTTGTTTGATCCCGTGGCCAAGATGACTGTCTTTCCCTGAATCTTCTCCCCACTCTGAAGAGTCAGCATGAACCCTCCATTGACTCCCCTTGCCCCGCGTAGCTCGCCCGCGGCGAGCGAAGTGGGGTCAATCTTTTCGACACGCCCGGACTTCACCGTGACTTCTTCAAAGCTCTTGACGTGTTTGTGGAATTTTTCCATTAAATCCGGCCCTTTGATTTCGATCTCACCGGGCCAGTTCCCCACTTCGGCGGCCGTGATACCCATTCCTCCTGCCACTTCGCCAATCAGCATTGTTTTGAGCTTGTAGCGGGCACAGTAAATGGCGGCGGTATATCCCGCTGCTCCGAGACCGATGATCAAAACGTCGAACATACGATGAGTATAGCCGATGTCATGGTGAGCTTGCGAACCATAGACATCGGCATGTCGTCCTTCGCAAGCTCAGGATGACATGCCTCATTCTCCCACCCATCCTCGTACTCTCATAGCTTCCACTATGCGCCGTACTCCGACTATAAACGCCGCCTGCCTGTACGTGACCTTGTTGCGATGGACCTCTCTCCGGATCGCCTTGTAGGCCTCGAGCATTACGCGGTGGAGCTCCCGGTCGACTTTCTTGTCCGTCCACTGCTCGCCCGAGCGTCCCTGCGACCACTCGAAGTAACTGACAGTCACGCCACCTGCGTTCGTGAGCACGTCGGGGAGGAGCTTGATACGCCTCTTTTGCAGAATGACATCAGCTTCAGGTGTCGTCGGTCCATTGGCCAACTCGAGGATGTACTTGGCTTTGATCTTGCCAGCGTTCTTGCCCGTGATGACGTTATCGAGCGCGGCGGGGATCAGGATATCGCACGGGAGTTCGAGGAGCTCTTCGTTACTCACCTGCTTCACATGGTCCATCTTCATTTTTTCCGTATCGCACACCGATCCTTTGCAATACTCCCCCGTCACCGAGCCGGTCTTCGCTTTATATTTCTCGATGCGCACGGGATCGAGGCCTTCGGCGGAATAGATGCCACCGTGCGAATCCGAGACCGCGACGACCGCGTACCCCGCGTTATGGAGCAAATGCGCCATCGTGCCACCCGCGTTGCCGAAACCCTGAACCACCACACGCAGGTCTTTGGGCTCCAGCCCCTCCCCTTCCATCATCTCCTGCAGCAGGAAGAATCCTCCGCGCGCAGTCGCCGTATCACGCCCACGCGAGCCGCCATAACTGAGCGGCTTTCCCGTGATCATGGCGGGAGCGTAACTCTTCGTCTCTTTCTCGTACTCGTCGCGCATCCACGCCATGATGTTCGGGGTCGTGTTGACGTCCGGAGCAGGTACATCGATATCGGGACCGAGATGACTGAGAAACGCCCGTACGTAGGCCCGCGAGACCGCCTCGAGTTCCTTCTTCGTGAGTTCTTTGGGATCAATCTGGACTCCGCCTTTCCCTCCACCAAATGGGATGTCTACGACGGCGGTCTTGATCGCCATGAGTGCCGCAAGCGCCTTCACTTCGTCTTCATCAGCCTTGGGATGGAACCGGATGCCGCCTTTGTACGGGCCGCGCGCATTGTTGTATTGGACGCGGAATGCGGGGAATGACTGTTTTTCCCCGTCACGCGTGATCGTCACCGTCTTCTTGTGAATATGCTGCGGCTCCAGAAGCATCGACCGTTCGGACTTAGAGAGCTTCAGGAAGTCCATCGTCCATTTGAGGTTGGCGGCGAAACGTTTGTAGGGGGTGTTGGCTGGCATAGGTGATGAGAATGAGACAAGAGGGATTCTACTCCATTACTCTTTGTGGAAAAGATTCCAAAGAGTCCAAAGAAGCCAAGGACCAGAAGTGAAGCCAGAATCAGAAATCGAGCATAACAATTTCATAGAAGGCCGCTCTCATTGAGCGTCTGGTCCTCGGAATCTTTGGAATCCTTGGAGTCCCGCATGTTGCGCTCATACATTCCTCTCATTCCCGCCCACACATTACGTCGAAACTCTCTCCTCCCTTCTTCATCAGCGACCATCCTGCTCCTTCCCCGTTCACACCGGACCAAAGCATGCCGTCCGCTGCATGTTCCACCGTCCGCATGTCGGGAACTCCCAGTGCCTGTGCATTTGCCAGCGCCTCGAGGGCGCGCCTCAGCGGTGCAATCATACG
>CAZXIO010000101.1:0-1679 GCA_964640805.1 uncultured Candidatus Peribacteria bacterium | reverse complement strand
TCGGCTGCGGCCTGAGCTACCACTCCGTCGACCCTGAACGAGCGCCAGACTTCGAGGTGCTTCTCTTCCTTCAGATGTTCATCAAAGTAAATCTGCGCGTCCTCGCTGTCGAGTCCGTAGAACCTGCAGAGTCCGTCCTTCTTCGTCGCGGCAATGGCGGGGAGTTCCGCTTCCAGCGCGTACATGGCCGTGATGCCGTCATCCATGCCGAGCTCGGCAGTCTGCTCCAGTGTTCTGACCGCATTCTGAACTTTGAGGGACGGCGTGTGTGATGTCAGATCCTGTGACGTCAAACCCAGACTCTTCCCGAATCGCTTCCACAGTTCCACGTGCTCCTGTTCCTCGCGCATATTCTCGTTGATCTGCGCCTTCAGCTCTTTGTCCTTCACACGATCTGCAATCCTGCTCACGATGCCCGGAATCCGCTCCACCAGATGGAAGTATTCCTTCGCGTACACGCGCAAATGATCGAGAGTGAGTTCACCTTTCGACCATGCAACGTAAAAAGGATGCTTCAGAAGACTGCGGGAAGCGATCAGATCATCAAATGAAGCGAGCGTGACGGTCATTGATTGAGGGGGAAGTGGGAAAAGGCTATGTCAACGAAGATCAAAGGTCAAAGGCCGAAGACCGAAAAGCTTTCAATCTTTGATCTTTAGCCTTCAATTTTCTTATTCTGATCTACTTTTGTCCAAGAATGTTCTCACGAATGATCCTGGCCTTAAATCCGTCACCAAAAGTATCTAACAATTGGGCCAGTTTTTCGGCGCCATCCCTCTGACCATTTTCGACAAGCGCCTTTGCAGCGTCAGTGCTGTAGGAAAGATTATGTCTTTTAAGTATGGGATATTTCTGTGACAAAGCCTCATATTGCTCTCTCTTCTATTCAAAGGGAGGAATCATCGTAGGTTGGGGGAAGAAAAGTAAATAATTTTATACATTTCAAATTTCATCTGTCAACTAGCCATTATTTCAAATAGCCACGAGTAGATCCTCTGCGCGCCTTCCGTAAGCCTCGGACCGGGCCTATTGAGCAATGAATCATCAATCACTTTCACATGACCTTCTTTCACAGCACGAAGATTCCCCCACCCTTCCCGCTTCATCAGAAGATTCTTATCGGCCAATGATCCTGCCCCACACCAGCTGATCACGATCAGATCGGGATCGAATGCTGTGACTTCATTGAGTGACACTTCGCGGCTGAGTTCCCCGTCGCTGATCGGGAACGGCTGGCCGCCTGCCATTCGGATGACTTCAGGAACCCAATTCCCGCTGGCCATCGGGGGCGCATGCCATTCTTCGACATACACACGGGGGCAGGCCTTCTGACCTGCCGGACGAAGTAGGCCCGCCCTCGTTTTGCTTTGATTGAATCCTTGTTGCATCTTCAATATCAGTTGCTCCGCCTCGCGCTGCGTATCAACAACTGTCCCCAGCTGCCGAATCGATTCGTAGATCTGATGAATCGTTCGCGGATCCTGATGAATGACGCCAAAATTTTGCGCTTTCAGCTTACTTGCAAGCTTCTCCTGAATCACCGTTCCGGTGAACACAACTTCGGGACTGAATTTCCTGAGTTCATCGAGATCGATCTTCTGATGATTTTTCAGATGAGGTTTCTCTTTGGCTTCTTCGGGGAAATTACTGAACTGATCCGTGCACACGATCAAATCCCC
>CAZXIO010000100.1:0-4132 GCA_964640805.1 uncultured Candidatus Peribacteria bacterium | reverse complement strand
GTGAGGCGCACATGCGGCAGCCCCGCAACGGCCGTGAGGAGCGCGGGCAGATTTTTGAACCGCACGAAGCGCCCCATGAAGAGCACTCTGAGCGGCGCATGGCGCTGATGCGCGGTCACTTCCTTCGCGGGTACCGCGTTCTCGATCACCGAGTTCACGGGAAGATGTTTGTAGAAGCGCTGATAGAGTTCCTGCTGGAAGACTGTCGAGAACACGATGTAATCAAATGTAGCGAGAATCCGGCCCATGATGGCGCGCAGGATCGGGAAGCGCTGATAAAATTCCTTGAGTGTCCGGCGTCCGCCTTTGTCGGTGTACCGCTCCCAGAGAAAGTCGCCTCCCAACCTGAGAAACTTTTTCGGCTTTTTGAGTCCCGCGATCATCAGCGGCACGCCGCAGCTGACGGATGAAAACGCGTACACGATATCGGCATCCTGACCGGCCGCCCTGAGCGCCTTCGCATACTTCCTCCACCGTGTGATGGGTCCGCCTGCGAGCGGAACCCGAACCACGGGCCACGACTCCTCAGAACTGATCCCATAGTCCCCTTTTGAACCGGGATCACTTCCCGAACGGGCGTACGTCAGGACCGTGACATTGTGCCCCCGCTGTGTGAGTTCCCGCGCAAGGTTTTGCACGTAGGTCGCGGGACCCCCTATGGCAGGGGGGTAAATGCCGGTGGCGAGCACGATGCGCATGGACGGAGGATTATAGCGGAAAATCGGTGTCATGCTGAATTCATCGAAGGACAACATCCTCATCTAACCCTAATTAACCCTGCAAAAGACCCTGATCGTCGGGCCCATTCGCTCTGCGTTCAGTAAAAAGAGTATTTGCCAGTCGCTCTCGGCCCAATGGAAGACCTCGTCGTCGGTATCGGAAGGACGCACATCGAAGCAGCTCTTGCGGTCGGGCAGCTCGGGCAGATCCTCCATCGGCCCCTTCCTCCACACGATCACATCCGCTTTTTCCTTCTGAAGCATCGGAATATAACTGCGTGCATCGGGCAAATCATGATCGAGTGACGCAATGTACTCCTCACGCGCACCGTTTGGATCTTTGATGCTTGCACGCGTCGGCGGGATGCCGAGCATATAGGCGGGAATGTTCGATGCGATCGATGCACCCTTTGCTTTTTCAATCAGGAACTCCTGCGTGATGCGGTAGCTGTCGGGAATGAACGCGAGGTACGCCATCCGCGCATTGACAGCGACCGTGAGCACTGCGACTGCAATCCATGCGGGGAGATATTTGGAGATGACGGGCGCTCCAAGCAATGCGAGGAATGGAAGAATCGGGAGGAAAAAGCGCGGCGATGTACCTGCATATACGCCAAAGATAAGAACGTAAATCGCGAGATACAAACAAACAACAAACAAGCTCCCTCTCCCTGCAGGGAGAGGGCCGGGGTGAGGGTTTTTCGCACACAACAAAAACAAAACACCCGCCGCAGCGCACACAAACAGAATCAACTCACTCCCCATCATCGTCTTGATCAGGACCCAGAATCCCATACCGGTCCATGAAGGCTGACTGACGATGTAGTCGTTCCCCAAATCGTATCCAATCGAGACCGGATTCCCGAGCGGGATGTTCCACAGATATGTGTATCCGATAATTGTGGAGAGCACCGCGAATACGATCAGAGTGATCAAGGTCCGCAACGTCAGCAAACGCCTCCATTCAAACTTCTCTTTCTCCGTTGCGACGGCCCAAAGGGGAAAAATAAATGCGATCAGACCGCTCTGAAGCGTGCAGAAGGCCAATAATGCTGATCCGAATGCCAGAATCTGATTCGCCTGACTTTTGCGCTCAACCAGTCGGAGTGACGCCCAAAATGTGAGCACTGTAAAGAACGTGACGAGCATGTGCGGTCTGATGGCGGTCGAAAATAAGATGAATAGCAAACTCCCACAGAGAATCATCGAAGCTCCAAGATGATGAACGTCACGTCCTTTGAATACTCTTCTTGATATATCCGTGAGCAAAATCATCGTCCCGATCGCCGAAACAAGAATCACCGCGCGGCTCACGAAATAGACGGCTGCGGGCTCACCCAGCACGTATTCCCTCATCCCTGCAACGGATGGGATGGCTCCAAAGATGAGCATCACACCCAATGTGACCCCATTCACGATTATCAGGATCAGCGGACCGATGAGCGGATATTTATGGACCGCAAGCAGCGCGTCTCCCGAGTGACCCGAGCGCATGGCATCCATCATTTGGAACGCGTAACTGAGCATCTGCGTATCTACCTGACGATTGACGGCGAGATCGTGAAACAGGAACGCCGTCGCGGCGAGTGCGAAGGCGCAGAATGCGATGATCGCGGTGATTCTTCGTGGGTGAAGCATCTATCGAGCGTGCGGGATCGATTTTTTATACCACTCAATCGTTTTTTTGAGTCCTTCCTCAAACTGCATTGCAGGTTTCCAGCCGAGCTTGCGTATGGCCGAGGAGTCGATCGCATAGCGCCAGTCGTGCCCCGGACGGTCTGTGACGAAGGAGATGAGACTGTGTGGTTTGCCGAGCACATCCAGAATCATCTTCGCAATGTCGATATTCTGTCGCTCGTCGTCCGCAGAAATGTTGAAGAAGTGACTGCCTTTGATGACGTCATCCTGAAATGCCCACGGAGTGCGAAGCACGAGCTCCACTGCATCACAATGATCTGTCACGTAGAGCCAGTCACGCTTGTTTTTTCCTTGTGCATAAATGGGAATGGGCTGATCCCTGAGCGCACAACGGATGACTGTGGGAATAAATTTTTCCAGCGCCTGATGCGGGCCGAAGTTGTTGGTACAACGTGTAACCGCAGCCTTGATTCCATACGTGCGCACTGCCGCCATGATCAGCAAATCTCCCGCAGCCTTCGAGGCCGCATACGGAGAACTGGGGAACAGCGTGCTGCCGGTTGTCTTCGGCGGATCATCGTCATCGAGGTCACCGTACACTTCGTCGGTGGAGACGTGGAGAAGAAGGATCTGCGGATTCGCGCGGCACGTTTCAATCAGGCTCTGCACGCCGAGGATGTTCGTGTGAATGAACGGCACCGCGCTCTCGATACTGCGGTCCACGTGCGTCTCGGCCGCGAAATTCACGATGGTGTCTATGGCGTATTTCTGAATGATGCCTGCCACGAGCGCGAGATCGGCGATATCCCCCTCCACAAATCTGATCCGGCTGATGACGGGGTCGAGGAATGTCTTGTTTGCCGCGTACGTCATTTTATCGAGCACCACGATGGTATTGTCGGGGAATTGCTCTTTGTGACGGAGGACGAAGTGGGAGCCAATGAAGCCGGCGGCACCGGTGACAAGGAGATTCATACAATTAGGATATAGGAATTAGAATAGTAGAGATTAGAATATTGGAATAATAGGATTGAATAATTCTGCCACTGGCTTTGCCCTAATATTCTAATATTCTATTACTCTAATCTCTTATCTAATTGCTGTTGCAGATTTATTTTTTTGTACTAAAATTGATTAACTGTCAATATTCAGCTTATGAAAGGAGTTCTCATCTGCGGCGGATCCGGCACCAGACTTCGTCCTCTCACCGAGATCACGAATAAGAGTCTGTTACCCGTGTACGACAAACCTCTGCTCCTCTACCCACTCCAGACGCTGCTCGATGGCGGCGTCCGCGAGATCGTCATCATTTCGGGCAACGAACACATTGATCAGATGGCGAGCTTCCTTGGAAGCGGCGAGCGGTTCGGCTGCCACTTTACGTACCGCGTGCAGGACACTCCGGGAGGAATTGCACAGGCACTGGGTATGGCCAGTGAGTATGCAGACGGCGAGAGCGTGTGTGCCATCCTCGGCGACAACATTTACTTCGACAATCTCGCCCGCGAGATCAAAGCCTTCAAAGGCGGTGCGCATGTGTTCTTAAAAGAAGTGAAAGATCCCGAGCGTTTTGGCGTGGCCGAACTGGATACGACCGGAAAAGTGACTTCGATCGAAGAGAAACCGGTGAACCCGAAGAGCAACCTCGCCATCACGGGCTGTTATCTGTACGACCACAAGTGTTTTGAAGTGATCAGGAATCTGCAACCGTCGCCCCGCGGCGAGTACGAAATCACCGATGTCAGCCGTTGGTACATGGAACAGGGCGAACTGAC
>CAZXIO010000099.1:0-4144 GCA_964640805.1 uncultured Candidatus Peribacteria bacterium | reverse complement strand
CTCCCTGTTCGAGGAGCAGAGCATAGAAGACCAGCTGCCTGAATTGGCCGCCTTCTTCTGTGCGGGACACAGTCCCCTCTTCGGCATTGCCGCGTATCTCGCTCTCCGTCTTGCCCTTCCCTGCCTTGTAATCGATGACTGTCGCGATCGCCGATGTTGGAGAATCCAGATCAATGCGGTCAATTTTGCCCTTCAGCGGAATAGGGGACTGATCCCCTTCCGATTCAATTCTTGCTCTGTAATCGCGTTCAATGGCATGGAGAACGGGGGACTGATCCTTCAGACGCTGCTCGTAGTACCGCGTGAGTGCCTGCGTACCAAGGCTGAGCAAATCTTCGCGCTGTTTATCTGTGAGGATCGTCCTTTCCTGCAAATGCCAATCAAACGCTTTGAGCAGATCATCGATGGAGAACTCCTTCTTTCGCTGCACCGCAGTCGCCCACTCCTTGAGCGCCCAGTGCACTGCCTGCCCGTACCCGATGCGCCGCACCATGCCTTCATCGAAGTGTTCCGGCTGCTGGAGCAGATCGACGAGCAGGAATTCCTTGGGATCGCGCAGGAAGCGGTTGAGCGACGTCGCCGAGAGGGCAAAATCTTCCAGGCGCTTGAGAATGTAGGCGCGCGAAGCATCATCAAGCAGTGCAGACTTGGGTCGGAGCAGGAGTGACGCACCTTCGGGATTTTTGATCGCGGCATCCTGCTCACTTAGTGTTCCCATCTCCGCGAAGAAGGCTGAAGGACTGATGGTCCTCAGTTTTTCTCCAACAGTCTGCTCACGAGGGCACAACAGTATCAATTCTTTCCGAGCCCTTGTACAAGCCACAAACATCAGACGTCGATCATCCTCGTGGCGCTCGGCCGCTTTCTGCTCCTTCTCCCACCCAAACAAAAGATCTTCGGGGATCGAGACCGACGAGTGTGAGCGGGACGAATCCCAGTGCCCATCACGCAGATTGCTGATGATCACGGTATCGAACTCAAGCCCCTTGCTCTGGTGCACAGTCATCAATCGGACACCGGTGGAGGTAAGGTGGGGAAGTTCGTACGTGAGCCTCGCCTGACCGTAGATGGGATCAGCGTAGAATCCGAGGTCCGAGAGAAACTCCCGATATGAATAGGATGGGCGATCGAGGCATCTGTTCTTCACGTAATTGAAGAATGCTTCCACGGCAGCGGCATCGCGTGGATCGATCGAGTCCAAAGTGACGTCAGCGGGCAGGGGAATGATGCCGCACTCGCGGATCACATGCTCGACCGTCTCAAGCACCGTCCTGATCTTCACCTGCTGCTCCAAATGGAGGATACGATCCCGAACCGCGATGACCTTATCGCGATCCATCAGACCAAGATCATTCTTCTGCAGAGTGAGCAGAACGTCATGGAGCTTCATTTTTTTGTCGCGTGCCTCGGCGTGCAGACGGGCGAGATCGGAGGGGTGCAGCCCAAAGCATTCGCATGCCAAGGCCACGGAAAGCGCGTCGCTCCTGGGATGCTCAACTGCATGCAGAATGGCGAGGATTTGGAGAATCAGGTGATGTGTGAGCAGGTCCGTCTTGCCGCGCAAAAGAACGGGAATGCCGCGTGAGCGTAAGACATCATAGAGGGGGAACAACTCGTCATTCTTCCGCACGAGTATGGCGATCTCTTCCTGTGGCACTCCGGCCTTCACTCTCTCTTCAATCAAATCCGCGATCAGCCACGGCTCAGCCGTGTCGCTCGGGGGACGAAGCAACCCTGGAGCATCGCCTCCTTTTTTGGAGAATGCCGTGAGGAGTTTTTCGAGGCCGGGGACTTTCCCGACCAACCGCTCTTCGTTCTTTTCGATCAATGATCGTGCGGTGTCCAATATCGATTGAGTGGACCGGTAACTCACCGTGAGCGCAATCACGGGAGCTTTGGGGAATCGCGTATGAAAGCCAAGCATGTGCAGATAATTGGCTCCTTGAAAGCGATAGATCGCCTGATCATCATCACCCACCACGAAGATATTCGGCTCATTCGGGAGGTCTTTAAAGGTCGTGAGTAGATCAATCAGCGCGTATTGCGAACCATTCAGGTCCTGGAATTCATCCACCAAGATGTATTGGTACCGTTCTTGGAGTGATTGGAGCAGCCAGTCCTCCTGACGCAGTGCGCCGAGCACATTCAGAATCATGTCATCATAGTCATACCGTCCCGTTGCGGCCAGCATCGCCTGATAGCGTTTAAATATTTCAATGAAGTCCCTGAACTTCTTGGCGGTGAGGAGATTCTTCTCGTGCGCCTTCGTTCCCACTTTGCTTTTCGATCCCATCACTTCATCCAGTTCATCAGCCGCACGCTCCAGATCCTTGATGCTCTTTCCCTCGCGCTTCACCTGACTGATGCGCGATAAGAGATCAGTATCTTTTGCATACGGGTCTTTCAGATTGATCAGTTCTGATTGAGACGAAATCTGATCTATTATTTTATTCAATTCACGGTATTTCTCGATATCCGTGAGTTGCTGCTTCGCCGACCATTCCTCAAAGACCATCGGATTATGATCGATCACAGACTGTGCAAAGGCATGAATGGTAGAGACTGTGACTCCGTACGCATCAGCCCCAATCAATTGCCGGAGTCTCTCCCGCATCGCGGTAGCACCACTCACCGAGTAGGTGAGGCACAGGATGTTACTAGGCCGCATCTGCGTCCGCTTGAGGATATTTGCCACACGCATCGCAAGCGTCTGCGTCTTCCCCGTCCCCGGGCCTGCCACCACCATCACGGGGCCTTCGATGGTATCAACGGCCTTGCGCTGTTCGACATTGAGCTTTGCGTATTCCTGATCGAATTTGTCGTGCAGCACAGAGCGCGCAGCTTTCCGCTTAGCTTTTTCCGCGATATCCGTCACACCTGCCACCACTGGTTCGGCTGCTGACATACAGGCATCTTAGCAGATTAAAAAGGTAGCCTTTGGACCTGAATTCTTAAATATTCGTAGGTAAAAGTAATGTAAAAATTACAAAATATTTCAAAAACACATTTATTTTTATAGTCATCATACTTTCCTACAGACTTGTAGGTTTTCTCCTACAAGCCTCTTGTAGGTCCTAAAAAACGGGCTATGCTGATGGCGGTCTTCTTCCAATCATCACAACCCGTTTATGGTCCAAAAGTACACACCGCTGGCAGCAAGCGCAAGAGACCATGCAGAGAAACGTCTTGCAGAACTCGAAGAAGAAGCGAAGCGTCATCGTGAGATTTTGGAATTGGAGCGAAAACTGGAAGAGACCCTCGCTGCGTACATGAAAGAAGAAAATATCGATAAGCCAGCAAATGCGCCAAAGATCCCGCAAACTCGTTCCACTCAACAACAGTTTCCTCTCGGAACCAAGGAGCGATTCTATGATCGCATCGTTCGCGAAGTGCTTGAGAAAAATGGCACTGCCAATGCCCCGATGTTCATGGCACGCATCGCAGAGGAAAAAGTCGAAGCGAAGATCGAGTCGATTTATGCGTACCTTTCTCGATCCGTGAAACCCGGAAAGGTAAAAAGAAATCCTGAAAAATCCGGATATTACCTGCTCGGGGACAACCCCGCGGCCAGCATTCAATGGTCTTTTACACCACGGGAGTAAAGTTTCGTACGTAGGGAAATAGCGGAAATGGGTATTCGCATTCCAGCGACATACCCTGCATGCTTCCGCCAATGGGTGATCAACCACTCTGCGTACGGGCCTTTGCTCCCAGCCTATCACAAACGATAAAAATAGGAAATGTATTTTTTGGCTTCAGTCTGCGCTAAATCCTTAATAAGGTCATTCTATTCCGAATCACCTGTACTCTTTGGCACAGTGATCACATTTCTCGATTTTCTCGCCGTCTTTCACGAGTTCCACGAGCGTTCCCATGTGGCAATTTGTGCAAAGTTTGCCGGGCGCCAACGCATGGACGGGCGAGAAACCGATGCGCTTGGGAACGCCCCCGTGCTCGCGGATGGTGAGTGAACGGGGATGATCGCGCATTTTTTGCAGGACTTTGGCTTCGATCTGGCGGATGCGTTCGCGGGTGACTCCGAATTCCTTCCCCACTTCTTCGAGCGTGTGGCCGATGCCGTCTTTGAGTCCGAAGCGCATTTCGATGATCTTGCGCTCACGGGGCGTGAGGAACTCCAGCATTG
>CAZXIO010000098.1:0-4223 GCA_964640805.1 uncultured Candidatus Peribacteria bacterium | reverse complement strand
TGAGTGTTTGTGACTGTTAGTTCTATTATACTAAAAATAGAGGAATTTTGCAATAGTGCAGAAAGTGCCCATCCATAGCCATAAATATGCAATAAATCGCAAATCAGAGCCAATTCTATATTTGCTAAATGCTGTTATTATTGTATAATATACACGTTGCTCATTTTTCTGTCGGCACGTGCGATGGAGGGAAGGGCTGACTGTGTCACTAACACTTTCTTCTTCATAAGGAGACTCCAACCATGTTGGAAAATCTGCAGTACCTCGGTGAGATCATCGGCGTCATGGCCGCGATTATCTTGGGCGTTTTGTTGCTCAAGAAATCGAATTTCACCGATACGGGGACCTGGTACTTCCCCTATGGCGCGTTGGGATTTGTGTCCGGTGGCGTTATGGTCATCGGTGGGTCCATGGGACTATATTCGCTCGGCGTGAACGAATCTTTCCATGCGCAAATCCGCAAAGCCACCAACGCCACCCAAACCAACACCGCCGTCTACTCCGAGCCAACGGGCTTGACAGTAAAAGACGGCAAGGTGAGTTGGGACGCCCCTGCAAATGGCGCTCTCTGGATGACCGTGAACGTGACGGCGAAGACGCCAACACTGTTCACGATCGGGCTCAAAACCCCCGAGCGGATCACCTACGTGGTCCCCGTCAACAAAGAATTTGAGCACGCGTCGCTCAAAAACGCCGCAAAGGTCACCATCTGGTACGGGACGGCCAACGGGCCGTCCGCGTCCTCGGAGTGGACTCCGAAGTAAAAGTGACATGCGCCTACCCCATCACACACCACATGAAAGGGAGCAACAAAAAGGCAGGACCCAGATTCGTCTGATGTCCTGCCTTTGCTCATACAAAAAAAATTCGGCGTACTGCACATCAGTGCGGGAAGTATGATCGCATGACAATTTACTTTTCTTCTATCCCCTCTCCCCCACGGGGAGAGGAAGGGTGAGGGCCTTATGGCAAAGGTGCAAAAAGAGTTCCAGGAGCAGGCGGGCCACCGCCGGAAGGGATGCGAGCACCATTCGCCTGCCTGAAGCGCATGTCGCGTTCGGTCAATGCTTTCTTCACCGCTTCCTCGGCTTTCACGAATGCTGCCTGTTCGCTATCACGCGCCTGCAGCAATTTGGCGAGCTCGTCGGCGGCCGGCGCGGGAACCCCCCTTGCAGCGGCTTCCGTATGCGCCAGCCGGGCTGCGTCGCGGCTGTGTCTCGCCTGCACAAGGGCTTCATTCGCATTTGCATGTGCCAGTTCGGCCGCTCGTGCAAGCACGGCTGTTTCCGCGATGTGCAGCGTACGCTGCTCTGCGAACAGGGCTTTGCGCGCCTCCTCTTCACTGGTGCGGAGTTTGTTGATTGCATCCAGCGGTGAACCAACCCGCAGCGCTGCCAGTTCCGCTTCCACTTTGGCCGTCGTTTCGTTCAGCGTTCTGCGCAGCGGCAACATTCGCGACTGTGCTGCTGCTGCTTCTTCACCGAATCCGCGCATCGACACATCCACGGCAGAGACGCGCGTCTGGGCTTGCAGCAGCTCGACCCGGTTACGGGCAGCGGTGGCCGCAGTGCGCAGTTTTGCGTCGGCAGGGCCGCCTGCTTTCACAGCCGCGTCGGCTTCGATCAATGCCTTATTTGCGATGTCCAGTTCTCCCCGCCGCTTCGTGAGCGTCTCCGCGGCTGCGGTCTTCGCCGCGCCTTCATCGGCGATGCGCTTCTTCACAGATTCTTCGGTGACGGGGCGCACCGGATCCTCCGGCGCATTTGATTCAACAAGGGACCCCGGAATGCGGAAACTGGAGAACCAGTCGCTCACACGTTGTCCGAGTCCGTTCAGTTGGGAAAAAGTACCTGCGGGCGCACCCATGCGGAGCGCGGCTCCTTCGTCCATCTGCAGCGCGAACACGTAGTACATCTGCCAGTTATTCGTGGGCATGGTGGCGGCTTCCTGCCGGTAAATGTACCGGTAGACCATCAGGCGCTGGAACATCTCCACGCCCATTTGCAGTTGCAACCGGCGGCGGACATCGGCGTCGTCGAGACTATCCAGCAGCGCGTCGGCACCCGTTCCCGCCGCGTGCGGTTCCACCATGCGCGAGGCGAGGTAGCGGAAATAGCGTCGCTCCACGAACATGCGGCGGATGTAGTCCTCGCCGATGGCGGCGTAATCGGGCGCAACGTCGCCCGGCCCCACGGCAACGGGATTCTGCGCGCGGGCGATGTCCAGCCGCGCCAGTGCATCGTCTCTGTCCCGCCGTATCTGGACGGGAACAACTGCTCCTGCTGGTTTTTCTGCCTTCTCAAAGGCTGCCTGTGCAGACGTATAGGCTTTCGTCGCCGCCTGCAATTCGGCCTGCCGCTTTTCCGATCCCGCGTCGGCATTCAGTCTCCAGCCGCCCGAACTCACGGCGCGTCCGCGGTGTTCGAAGAACGCGCGCAGCGATTCGTAGAAGAGCCGCTCGATTTCCAGCGGCGGCAGCTGGCCGAACAGATTGCGGTACTGCCCCAGATTAAACGGAAGAGGCCTGGGGGCCGCGGGATTCACGGCTTTCTGGCGGTACCAGTTCATGACCGCAACGATCGGCTGTTCTTCCAGCACGCTCAGGCAGAAGCGGTGGCGGGCGTCGGGCAGATTGCACTCGCGTGCCCAGTAGCCCGAGACGGTCCGGTCGCGCGGGTCCAGACGCAGTTCTGCATCCCGCATGCGGTCGACGGCGGTCGTAAGATCGGTCCACCATGCCGTGCCGGTGCGGTGCTGCTGGAAGAGTCCGACGGCCAGTCCGCCGATGGCGCCGTAGCCGAGGTAGTTCGTGATATTCCAGTGCTCGTTATTGAAAATCTGATTGTAGAGCCATTTTGCCGCGAGGAATCCCGTGAGTCCCACAACGGCGGCTCCCACCGGATGATCCTGGAAGTTCCGGACGTAATTCCACACTTCTGCGCCGGTTTTTTCGATCTGCTGGCCCACATTCACGCGGGAGCGCAGTTCCGTGCGCTGCTGAATGCTTTTGGCAAGGAACTGATCCGACACCATCAGACTTTGGGTGATCAGGCTCAGAATGGATTGCACATCGCCGCGGCTCATGCCATGCATCAGAGTCGGGTTGCGATCGGATCTGGGATCGAAATGGAACCGGAGTGCCTCGAGGAAATGATTGTTACCGGTCAAATCGGGGAACCGCGTCCGCATCAGGAACGAATGCGCCAGCATCGGACGCTCTTCCCAGAGCGACGCATCCGGACCGCCGTTGCTGCCCGGGCGCGTCCTCTCTTGCAGATACTGCTGACGCAGGTACGGCCCCAGCACGATGCCGAAACGGGTAAGTGCTTCCGTCGGCCCCATGTTCTGGAACGTGACGTCGGCGCGGATAACGTTGGCCATGTTGATCTGCACGCGCATGGGACCGTCCAGCTGTGCAAGGAACTCGCGCAACTGCGGCACGCCCGCGGAGGCGGCGAGCGTGAGGCGGTCTTCCAATTCCGTGCTTCGCGTTATCATGACGCAGAGCAATTCAAAATGCTCGTTGCGGGTGAGCGCGACCAATGCACCCGGGTTATCGATGGACATGCCCGTGGGTATGGCGATGTTGCGCGGGCGGAGGATGACGTTGTTCAGACGGTCGCGGCGCTGGATGTACTCGTTAATATTCCTCCGGATCACATCCAGACGCATGCGGTGACCCGGCCTCGTGGCCCACATGTTCTGCGTATCAAAGAATGCATCCCGCGCGGGATCCGAAAGCAGGCGCTGGCCATGAAGCTGGAACGGATCAGCCACCCAGATCGCAGCGCGATTTGTAGCGTCTCTGTAATTGGGTCGGCCGCTCAGAGCCGCCGGGACGTTGCGCATCATACCGCGCAGGAGCAGCGCGAAGAAGTTGGCGCGGTCCACGGGGTTGCTCATCTCCTCTCTAAAATGCAAATCCATCACCGCACGATACTGCTCCATCGCGTCGCGCAAGTGCTCGTTGCCAACGATGTCGCCGCTGGCTTTCAGCGCCGCTTCGGCGTTGGGCAGATGGCGCTCCAGCCCCGGTTGCTCGTTGCACAGCCGCGCCTCGCGCCCGAGGAGTCGGGAAGAGTGGAAGATCTGCCGGCAAAGGATGTGTGTGTTCATGTTTTTTTATTTGTGATCCTTTTTGTGATCTCCTCCGCTGCTGCCGCTACCCCCTCCCGGATTCAGAAATTTACTTGTACTGAACAAGTGTCCTACAACGCCTCCAA
>CAZXIO010000097.1:0-4283 GCA_964640805.1 uncultured Candidatus Peribacteria bacterium | reverse complement strand
GACGTTCATCGACGAGCACGTGACGCAGACCGTGATCGATCAGGACCTGAACACGCTTCTTCTCCCTGCTCAATTCCAGCAGATTCGACGCACACTCAAGCAGGAGACGCTGAACTTGCTGCGACAGGCGAGGTGAATGGCAGCCCCACCCTCCTTCGCCCTTCGGGCTTCGGAAGGGCAGGCGGAGAATCGTTCCGCTTCGTTTATCCCTTAGAAGGGTGTTTTCCTGCAGCAAGATTTTCTTTTTTCATCCTATTCCAGGGTTTCACCTGCGCTTCTCTGCGTCGTGTTTCCAGTAGTGTTGAAAATTCTTCATGATAGATAATTCTCACAGGTCTTCGGTACTTGGTATGTCGCGCTCCCTTTCCCTCATTGTGTCTGGTTTCACGAGCATGAAGATCTGAACAGGATCCCGTATATAGAGATCCATCGTTACAACGTGCGAGATAAAAATAGTTCGGCATTGGATGTCACAGTATAGCCCCTCGATTCGCTCCGCTCACTCGGGGCACTCGCCTCGCGTGGAAGTTGGCCGAAGGCCACGAGCGAGTCCGAGTTCCCGCAGGAACGAGGGCGAGTCGAGTGGCAGCCCCACGGGGAATCGAACCCCGATTTGCAGGATGAGAACCTGCTGTCCTAACCGTTAGACGATGAGGCCACGAGAGACAATGATGATGGAAAAGAAGACAAAGAGCGACGGAATTCCCGCCCCGCACCGGAGCGCCGGGCGCGACTGGTGCTGGGGTCCTAACCGTTAGACGATGAGGCCACAGAAGAAAAGAACACCCGCCTGCCCGTCCGTAGCTCTGAGCGCAGCGAAGAGCGAAGGCGGGCGGAGTATAGCGAAATTGTGCTTCCTCTCAACCAACTTGCGCCGGCACAATATTTGACGACTGAGCAGGAAGTAGTAAAGTCAACTTCAATCATTTGCCATCATTTGTATGTCGAATCAATTCTTCACAGAGGTTCCTGGCGTGCCCGCATCCATTGGTTACTCTTCCCTTGCAGTGCAGGGAGGGCCCCACTTCGATTGTGCCATGATGGATGGACGCACACCGGATGGGGTGCTCGTTTCTGGAGGAATCAGGGCCGAAACCAGACAAATGCTTCGCAATGTTCGCACCCTGTTGCAGTGGGTAGATCCTGGCATGGGACTCGGCGATCTCAATAGAACAACTGTCTTCCTCAGTAGCTTAAATGATTTCCAAGCGATGAATGAGGTGTACAGAGATAGCGAGTTTTTTGCAGACAAGGCAAGACAACCCGTGAGGGCCATCATCCAATCGCAACTTCCTCTCGGAGCGAGCATCGGGATTATTGCTCAATCACATCATGTGGGGGAGGCCAAGAAGAAGCGCTTTCCGGGATTCCCAGGAGTTCCTTCACCGATTGGTCCCTATAACCGCGTTGTCGTATCAGACGGCAACCACATAGATCTCGCAGCGACCGGGCCTTTTACTGCTGATGGCGGCGTGCGCCGGGGAACTATCGAGGAGGAGACACACCTCACTTTTAATAACCTGGAAGCAACACTGAATGGAGTGCGTGCACAGTTGGGACTCAAAAGTCTCACCCTGGCGGATATCTACCGACTAACGGTCTGTCTCCGGGACATCAACGATTTTTCTGCGATGAATGCCGTGTGTGCAGAACGCTATGCTGGAAAACGTTTTCCCGTACGGGCGACACTTCAGCAACCCGACATTATTGGAGAAACAAAAGTACAGATGATCGCAGAGGCCATCAATCCCGATACTGTTGAGACGCGTGTCATCTCCTATGCCAAAGGTGCTCCTGCAGCAATTGGTCCCTATTCCCTTGCGGCTGCGTTCGGTCCACATGTGGAGCTCGCAGGACAGCTTCCCCTGGATGAGCAGGGAATTCCGGTTGAAGGCGGCGTGGATATTCAGTTTTCCCGAGTGCTCGACAACATCGATGCCGTTGCACATGCAGTACGTGGCGATCTTTCACTGCAGAATGTGCTGAGGTTGACTATCGCACTCACCGATCTTGATCACATGCCCGTGGTCAACGACGTCCTCAAAACGCGCTTCCCACAGAACCCACCTGCAGTGTCCATTCTCCACTCACCGACGTTGCCCAAGAGGGCTCTGGTCGAAGCAATTGCGTCCATGCATGCATGAAGCAAGCTGACGAAGGCGGGCGGAGTATAACGAAGGTGACGTGCTTCTCAACGGGGTGTACCATGCCCCACTTCGTGGTCTTTCACTTCACCGTCTCTGTAGGGAGTTTGCTGATTCTTCACTTTTTGTGGGAGGGGTCAGCTCCCCTCCCTACACTCTTACCGATGGAGGTTCTCATGAGCGACGAACGTACGCTCACGTGGCCGGGCGTCAACCACTCTCTCGTCCTTACGCAAAAGGATGGCCTCACGGCTGTCCTCAAACTCGTGAAGGATAAGGGGCCACAAGACATTCCCATCTCTTTCCCGCCGGGAATCACTCTCGCAATGGTCGAGGCGGCCTGGAAAGACCAGGGAGAAAACTGGTTCGAGCTGATCAAGTTGCCGGGGACGCCCTTCGTTGCCATTCGTGTGATCTGGCTTCCCAACGACCAATGCCTGATGTGGACGGTCGTCCACATCGACGGAGGAGCACACGACGCGTGCTCCTTCGCGCCACTGACCAGGGCGGACTGGAAATTCGGCGCGCTGAAAGTCGTTGCCGTTCCGTAAATATCTTCCATTGAGTACATAGGGGAGGGGATTCGGGAGCAGGCTTTATTGTTTGCTCCCGATTTCCTGTATCAAAATTGCTATGTATTGGGGCAAAAAACTTTTATAGTGCCCGACCATGAGTCTCGCCCTTGAGGAAATGATCGGCCCTCCGCAATGCGCGGATGATGTTGACTGCCTGGAGCTGGAACAGCATCTGCATGATGAGATCCGCTGGAAACTTATGAATGGCGCATATTGCACACGGCGCAGGTGTAATGACGGAGTGTTCAGGATTTATGTATTACCACGCCCGGAGGATATTCGTTTGTTCGTGAAGTGGCGTCTAAAGCGAGATGGCAGATTGCGCGTACATGTGTTCCTGCCCGAAGAAGATGTGGACAATCCGCCTACGTTCTACGCCGATCAAATCATCTGCGAGATGCCCGAAGTGGGCCGAAATTATTGACAAATAATACAAAATAGCTTTCAATATTTCCATGGAAAACGAAGACATTGATAATCCGCCGGGTCAGGCAATTCTCCCTACGCCGGATGAGAGGAAGGATGTCTCGGTTCAGGTACATAAAACCATTCAGGATCATCTTTTTGAGGGGCAAACGAGGCTCTTGATACAGATCGGTGCCAGAGCAGGCATAATGCTGCTTCCTCGTCCCGAGCAGATCATGGATTTTGTGTGGCTGCGGTACAAAGGAGAACGTGATGCGGCAGGAAATGTGATTGTAAGCATGCGGGTATTGATGCCAATCGTGTTTGAGCCGGAGACATGCAATGAAACCGACGAGTACTATTTTGATGATATGCAGATGGTCAATCCTGATTCAGATCCGGAATGAGCCGCCTGCATTACAAATGACACGAATCCATCCCGCGTTTCGCCAGATATTGCTGGTGATAGTCCTCGGCTTTGTAGAACGTCGTCGCGGGAGTGATTTCGGTCACAATCGGTCGGGCGAAGCGGTGATCTTTTTCAAGCTTTTCTCTTGTCTCCTCGACCAGCGCTTTTTGCTCCGGTGAGTGATAGAAGACGGCCGAGCGGTACTGTGATCCATGATCGGGCCCCTGACGGTTGCGCGTGGTGGGGTCATGATTTTCCCAGAAGACGTCCAGAAGTTTTTGATAGCTGACGATCGCCGGATCGAACGTCACTTCGACCGCTTCGGCATGTCCGGTGTCGCCGTTGCAGACGTCTTTGTACGTCGGGTTTTCGAGTGTGCCGCCGAGGTAGCCGACCTGCGTGGAGATCACACCGGGGGTGCGGCGGAAAGTTTCTTCCACTCCCCAAAAGCAGCCGGCACCAAATGTTGCAAGTTGATGATTGAGGGACTTTTTAGTCATAATTGAGGAGGAAAGTGTCATGGTGAGGTGCGCCGCAGCGCCTCGAACCATGACCTATAGAATATAGGGGCATTGTCATGGCGAGGAGCGAATTGCCGCAGCAATTCGCCTCGAGCCATCACTCAGGTCTCGTTTTGCGCCACTAACCGTGAACATAGCCATACCATTGAAAAATTGTATAATGTTCATATGAAAGAATTCTTCGTCTATATTCTGCGCTGCAGCGACGGCAGTACCTACACAGGTGTCA
>CAZXIO010000096.1:0-4478 GCA_964640805.1 uncultured Candidatus Peribacteria bacterium | reverse complement strand
ATGATCTGAAGCGCCTGATGCTATACTCGTGCCTGTGGAATTCGAGTGGGATGAGAACAAAGCGGCAGTCAATCTGACAAAGCACGGGGTTTCGTTTGGCGAAGCCAAGACCGTCTTCGATGATCCGCTCTATGTTGATTTCTACGATCCTGACCATTCCGATGATGAGCATCGGTATGTTATCATCGGACAGTCGAAGCGCGATCGCTTATTGATCGTATTCTAATACGGAACGAGAGAACGTAGTCCGTTTGATTAGCGCAAGAGCAACAACCCGAATGGAGCGAGAAGTTTATGAAGAAGGTTGAAAAAACCATGAAGGATGATCTTCGGCCTGAGTACGATTTGAGGAGCTTACGAGGGAGAAAGGTCGGTCCTGATCGGACGAACTTCGGCGGGTCGATCATCCGGTTAGAGCCAGATGTAGCGGATGTGTTTCCGGATTCCAAATCGGTGAATGAATCTCTGCGATTTTTGATTAGAATAACAAGAGAGAGTAAGCTGGCCCTTCCTGGCACAAAAAACAAGCCCGTTTGACGATCGAAGCATTGGGAAATTTGTATTAATTATTGGATAACGTGATGGTTATAGAACAGGCATTGAGTGCCCTTGAGGGTCAACTCGCGGTGGCGTCCAAGGACGCAAAATCTGCCATAGCCTCACTGAAAAAAGTGCAGAGCAGCGCAAAGGTCGGTCGACTTCGCGATTTGACCAAAGCCCTTGCCGAGGGGCGCAATGCCGCCAAGCGTTTCGCCGAAGCAATGGCAAACGCAGACTCGTCGTGGAAGTTCGAGATTGAGCCGTATTTTGCTGACGGAGGATACCTGAAGGAGCTGTTGCAGGAGGCGGAGCGCGCCGGACTGAAACTGTTTGAGCGGGATGGCCGCGTCTACTGCTTTCCGATGCTGCTGACGCTTTCGGGCAAGGACGCGGCCGTGATGGTTGATCGCAAACCCGAGCACCGCTTGCGGCCGATAGAACTGGTCAGGGTGCTGTTGGCTCGGCAAAAGAGGCCACAGCGCTTCAACGAGCAGAAGTTATTGGAAACGCTGTTTGATGCATACTCCCGGATAGGCGGGCAAATTCTGCGTGATTGGACGCCAGCGATGCCCGGCAACGGCCCAGTCGTGCCACTCCTTGCGATTCATGAATTACTGACGCTCTTACCCGGCTCCGAGCGGGAATATTCTAAGGAGGAATTCGCACGCGACATCCACTTGCTCGACCGGAAGCCTGATTTGCGTACGAAGGACGGGCGGCGGTTTGCCTTGCCGGCATCCACGGGTACGAAAATCGTCAGACAGCGACTGACGGTCGTTGATCAGGCGGGTAACGAGAGGATCTACGTTGGCATTCGGTTTGACAAGGAGTGAAACATGGCGGTGATACTGAATGAATGGCTCGAACTGATCGACAAGGAATATCTCCGCGACTTCATCGTTAAGGGCGGGGCGGCGGTTAAGTTCGTGGTTGCGGACGATGCGGGTATTGCGGCGCTGGATGCGGGTCTCGTCGGCCAGGCCGCCGAGCAGGGCCTTGTCTTTGCTCGAGTCAGCAGCGCCGACGTGAAGCTGCACATGATGCAGCAAGTGTTCTTTGCGGTATCCCGCCAGATTGACTGGGAGGCGGATGCGCAGCGTTTCGTGGAAGGGCTATTCCAACGGCAGGGATACCAATGGCCCAATCCGGGCGAGCCGGTCGTATTGAAGGATGTCGCCGAAACCAACCAGACGGACGCTACCATTCTACACCGCGATTTCAAGAAGTGGCTGACTCGCGACTTGATGAAGGACACCCGCATGGCCCAGGATTTCCGACTTGCTATTACGCAACTGTGCATCAACCGCCTGGCCCCGGCGGATCATGGCGGTGAGACCGTTGCACCAATTCTCCAGTGGTTGCGCGGTGAGCTAAGGCTCCTCGGCCCGCTCAAGAACGCGAACATCTATGCGAAGATCGCCCGGCATAATGCCCGCGCCATGTTGCGGTCGTTGTGCCGGTGGCTCATGCTCGCCGGTCGCACCGGTCTGCTCCTTACCGTCGATATCCGCAGCGTGACACTCACTGCGCCGGAAGTGGAAGGGACGCTGCGCTACACATCGGGCGCGGTGATGGACGCTTACGAAGTGTTGCGCCAGTTGGTCGACGACGCAGATATGTGCGAACGTTTTTTCGTCGCAGTATTTGCCAATCACGCGTTCATTGACGGCGATCCCAAGCGTAGCGTCAGCGCTTACGACCCGCTGAAAATGCGCATCTGGGACGATGTGCGCGCCCAAGAGAAGAGTAATCCTCTGGCACCGATGGTTGTCATCGAAAACAGAGCAGGCTGAAACCGAAGAGAAGGGATTTCCTGATGAGCGACGAACGTAGGGCTATCGAGGCATTGCGAGCGGGTGTGCCAAATCGCGTGGCAATTCGACTGCTTGGAACGGCTGAAGCTAAAATCTCCGAACGCTTCGAGGAGAATCTTCGGAGCTGCAAGACGCAACTCAAAGATGGCGGCCAGGCGATGGGTCAAGTGATCGCCGGCGGGTTCGGCACCGGCAAGTCACACCTGCTTGGCTACCTCCAGGACTTGGCACTCACGGAGAATTTCATTGTGAGCTGGGTCGTCATCAGCAAGGAGACCCCGCTCTTTGATCTCGGCAAGCTCTATGTTTCCGCGATTCGAAATGCCATCGTGCCGAATGGCAACGACGATGCCATGACTGCTGTGCTCTCGAAGTTTGGGAGGAAAGGCGGTGATGCCTATGACGAACTGCTCCATTGGGCCGAAAGTGCAGCGTCCGGACTCTCACCGTTGTTCGCTGGGTTGCTGTATCTATTCCCGCATCCGGATATGTTCCCGGAACGGGTGCAGCAGATCGCTCGGTTCTTCGCCGGCGGCAAGATCAGCCTTGCCACCGTCAGGCAATGGCTGCGTGAAGTCGACGCGGTGAAGCGCTTCGTACTTACGCCAATCAAACAACCGGACCTGATTCGGCAGCGGTTGTGTTTCGTGCCGCGCTTGATCGCAGCCGCGGGCTATAGCGGCTGGGTAATGCTCCTCGACGAGGTCGAACTTATCGGCCGCTACAGCCTTCTGCAGCGCAGCCGTAGCTATGCCGAACTGGCGCGCTGGCTCGGTCTCGATGCCGAGGAAAGAGTCTCCGGCGTGGTCACGGTGGCCGCCATCACCGACGATTTCACAAGCGAGGTGATCCGCAATCGGCGCGACGACGAGCATGCGCCGACGATTCTTTCGGACAAGAACGAGCGAAAAGCCGCCGAGCGCGCCCGTCTCGGTATAACCACACTGATGGAGAAGCAGGTGTTATTGCAGACTCCAACTGCCGAACTGCTGCAAGACAGCCTCAACAAAATACGCGGCTTCTATTCCGAGGCCTATGGCTGGAATGCACCTGCGGTTGCGGTCGGTGAAATAACAAGCAGAAAATCGATGCGCCAGTACATCAAGTCGTGGATTACAGGCTGGGATCTTGAGCGGTTATACGGTATCCGACCTGAAATAGAGACGGTGGATGTCGCTCCTGATTACGAGGAGAACAAGGACATCGAGCAGGCAACCGAAAAGAACGGCGACGATCCAGACGACGAATAATAACCAGAAAAGGGGACATTCAGAGGATTTTCCCCCGACACATTCAAAGACAAAATAAACTCCGCCCAACAAGCGGTTCAAGCCGACACGGACAAGCGGCGGGGTTTCGGCGTGCGAAGGTCTTCGGCTTCGTTGATCGTCTGTCGTGATTCGCGCCGCCTGTCCGTGCGGCTCAGCCCCGCGTTGGGCGGCAGATCAGCAGCATTGACAAGTGTCACGTGATGGATTACAGTTAGGTTGTGATCAAGACGTTTACGGACAGACAGACGCGGGAGTTGTTCGAAAGAGGTCGTTTTAATCGGCTCCCGTCAGAAATAGTCCGGCGGGCAAGGCGAAAGCTTGAGTACATTGATCTGGCAATACACATCGATGACCTCCGTGTTCCTCCAGGGAATCGGTTGCACAAACTTGGAGGAAACCGAAAGGGACAGCACGCAATGGCCATCAACGACCAATGGCGCATCTGCTTCCGGTTCGTAGACGGCGATGCCTATGATGTGGAGATCACGGACTATCACTGATGTGAGGTAACCCATGAGCATTCCAAATACAGGGAAGAAAAAGGTTCGGCCCATTCACCCGGGGGAAATGCTTCGCGAAGATTTTCTACCCGACTACAACCTTTCCGTTTCTATTCTCGCTGAGGCCTTGGACGTTTCGCGTCAGACCATGAACGAGCTTCTTCGTGAACGGCGGGCAGTCAGTCCGGAGATGGCGGTCCGGCTCTCGCGTTTATTTGGCAACTCTCCCGAGTTCTGGCTAAACGCACAGCGTGCAGTGGATCTCTGGGATGTGTCCCGAGAAATTAAGTCCGAGGTCAAGCTGATCAAACCCTTGATAGTTGACAATCGCATGACAACCACACGCAAGTGAA
>CAZXIO010000095.1:0-4564 GCA_964640805.1 uncultured Candidatus Peribacteria bacterium | reverse complement strand
GTTTCGATGGGCCGCTCTCCATGGATTGCTTGTAGCGCGCATCCAGCATCTCCCTGTTCATATGCATCTCATATTCTTCAAGATACTCCGACACCGCCGCCTCATTATCTTCAAAGTAGGGAAGCATGATGGCAGTTGGCGTTCCTTTCTTTGTTACAATAACCCAGGATTTAGTCACATATCGGAGCAATTGCCCGATAGTCTTCTGAAGCTGTGATGTAGTGATGATCTTTGCCATATGTTCTATATTGTAAAGTATATAGGTACGTATATCAAATAGAATCATTGCACCTAGCACTTAAAGCTTAAATTTGGCGTTTGACCAACAAAACCTGTATAATAGAAGGGATGGAACAAGTGCCAGCACAGCCGGCCGCACCAAACGAAAGAAATGATGCCGATGTGGCGCAAAATAAGGATATCGCCGCGTTCAGTTACCTCTGGATCATGTCGGTGATCGTCTATTTGCTCCGCCGCCAGTCGCCGTTCGTCCGGTACCACAGCAAGCAGGGGATGCTGCTTTTCATCATCTCGCTGCCACTGTGGTTCGTTCCGTTCGTCGGCAATTTTCTGGAGTTGATCATCCTCGGCTGCATGGTGCTCGGATTCATGAATGCCGCGCAGGGGCAGTGGAAAGACGTGCCGTTGATCGGCCCTCTGTCGCGCCGCGAGATGACGATTCGTGAGGCATGGAGGATCATCGTGGATGGAATTGCTTCGGTGATGAAGTCGGCTTCGGATCTTGCGAAGAAGTCACCGGCTCCCAAAACGGATACTCCTCCGCCTACACCCTCCACCCCCCAACCCTGATATGGCATACAAGAGAATCATGCTCAAGTTGTCGGGAGAGGTGTTCAGTGGGAAGAACGAATACGGCATCGATAAGCCGACGCTGGATGATATTGCCGAGCAGGTGTCGGAGATTGCGAAGATTGCGCAGATCGTGATCGTCGTGGGGGGAGGCAACATCTGGCGGTACCGCGACACGAAAGACAGCGGCATCGAACGCACGGTGAGCGATGCGATGGGCATGCTCGCGACCGTCATGAACAGCGTCGCGTTGCAGTCGGCGCTCGAGGAGCAGGGGACGCACACCCGCGTGCTCTCGGCCGTCGAAATTCCCCAGTTGGCCGAGCCTTTCCTGCGACGCAAGGCGATCCGCCATATCGAGAAAGGCCGCATCGTCATCTGCGCAGGCGGCACCGGAAACCCGTTCTTTACGACTGATTCCGCCGCAGCTCTCAGGGCCTCGGAACTTTCCTGCGACGTGCTCCTGAAAGCCACGAATGTCGACGGCGTGTACGACAAGGACCCGAACAAATTCAAGGATGCCAAAAAGTACACGGAGCTCACGTACAAAGAAGCGATGGAGAAGCAGCTGCAGGTGATGGATCAGGCGGCGTTCAGTTTGTGTCAGGAACAGAAACTTCCCATCGTTGTCTTTAACTTTATGGAGAAGGGGAATCTTCTGAAGGCTGCGAAGGGAGAGAAAATCGGGACGGTGGTCAAAGCCTAATTGATGTCATGGTGAGCTGGAGCCTGCCCTGAGTTTGCCGAAGGGAACCATGACTCTTGAGGTGTGTCGTCCTTCGCAAGCTCAGGATGACACAGACTGCTAATTGCGTATAATTGAATCGGTTTCATCATTTCACCTTCTTTGCGTATGCCCACCGACCCGCGACTCGCCTCATTCCTCGCAGAAGTTGACAAAGTGCTGGCGCATTTGAAGACAGAGTTCTCGAAGCTCCAGACGGGCAGGGCGAACCCGGCGCTTGTGGAACACCTGGACGTGGAGGCGTACGGCCAACGGCAGCAGCTGCGCTCGATCGCGGGCGTCACAATCGGTGATTCGCGCACGATCGTGATCCAGCCGTGGGATCGGTCTGTTTTGAAGGATGTCGAGAAGGCGATTCAGATGTCGAACATCGGCGCATCAATTGTGAATGACGGAGTCGTGATCCGCCTGAGCCTGCCGAGTATGAGCGAGGAGCGGCGAGGCCAAATGAAGAAGATTGTTCATCAATTGGCCGAAGACGCCCGCATCGCGCTGCGCAAGCACAGGCAGGATGCACACGACGCCATCAAGCACGAGAAAGATGAAGACGTGAAGAAGACGCTCCAGCAGCAGCTGCAGAAAGCGGTGGATGACGGCAACGCCAAGATCGCGGACAGTGCGAAGAAGAAGGAGGAGGAATTGATGAAGATCTAATGAAGTCATGGTTCGAGGCCCTGCGGGGCACCTCACCATGACAATTCATCTGGTACACTTTCCTCATGAAACCCCTCGTCGCCGTTATCTCCTTCCCCGGCAACAACTGCGAGGTGGAATCGATGCGTGCGATTCGGGCAAACGGCATGGAGGCGCTGTATTTTCGCTGGAATGATGACCGTCAAAAACTCAAAGACGTGGATGCGTACTTCATCCCCGGTGGGTTCTCGTACGAGGATCGCGGCCGCAGCGGAATGGTTGCGGGGCGCGATCCGCTTATGGATTTTATCGGGCAGGAGGCCGAGGCCGGCAAGGCCGTGATCGGCAACTGCAATGGTGCGCAGATTCTTGTGGAAAGCGGACTTATTCCGCTTGGCAAAGGACTGCGCATGAGTTTGGCGCGCAACGTCATTACCATGAATGGACATCATCAGGCGCCGGGGTACTTGAGCGAATGGGTATGGATTACGCCCACGGGCGGACGAGACCGGTGCGCGACATCGGACTGGGATGGAGCGATGCATCTGCCTATCGCCCACGGCGAAGGCCGCTTTACCACAAATGACAAGGACCTGTTCGTAGAACTGAAAAAGAATAATCAGATCGCATTCAGTTACTGCAACGAGCACGGGACAGTGTCAGACGGAGCGGGAGTGACTCCCAACGGCTCGATGTTTGCCGCAGCAGGAATTTGTAATGCGGCAGGAAACGTTGTGGCACTCATGCCGCATCCGGAGCGAACGGAGAACGGGAATCCATACTTTGAGTCACTTGCGCGCTGGCTCTTGAAGAAAAAAGTCACGGGGTCTCCCGTGTCGACGAAGTCGTCTGTGATGGGCCTGAAAAAGGCGTCAGAGAAAAAGACAGAAGTGTTCATCGGAGCACTGATCACCAACAACGAAGAGCGTACTGTTGAGCAAACGGCAAAACGGATTGAGCCCTTGCTGAAGCTGAAACAGTGGAAATACTTTTCGGTTGAAGATGCCGATGTGGTGCGCATCCTGAGTGACCTGACACTCTTCAATTCCAACAAAGAACACGCATTCATCCGCAGGGGCAAAACGCTGACGGAGTGGAAAGCGGCTCAGAAGAAAGAACAGACGTGGGATCAGACGCTCCCCAATGGCACTCTGCTCCTGCGCAAAGATTTGCCCGACACACTCAGCGAGCAATTTTCAGCAGGTTCGGAGACAGGCGTTGCCTACTTTGTCCATGGCGTTGAGGAGCAGGCTCTCGCACGGAACGGCAAGCTTCTGGAAGTCTTCTGCAACCCGCACTCGGGCACGCTGGAACTTCTTGCTTCCAAATGACTGAGCGCAGAATCAGGCTTCTGGCCAATAACGTCCGCTCGCTCTGGAACGTCGGGTCGTTCTTCCGCACGTGCGATGCTTTTAACGTCGAAAAACTGTATCTGACTGGTTACACCGGCCAGCCACCGCGCAAAGAAATTACGAAGACAGCGCTCGGAGCCGAAGAAACTTTGCCGTGGGAACATGCAGAGGATCCGCTCACGATCATCAAAGAACTCAAAAGTGATGGCTGGAGCATCGTCGCACTGGAAATCATGAATCGAGCCGTACCGATCACCGAATTTAAAGCATCGGACCGGATCTGTCTGATCGTCGGTCACGAGCTTTCGGGTGTGCCTACGGAAATCCTCTCACTCTGCGATGCGGTGACGTTCATCCCCATGTTCGGCCAAAAAGAATCACTGAACGTGGCTGTTGCAGCCGGGATTGCACTGCATCACTTGCGGGCTTTCACCGGCTTGCCGCCCAAAAGCCAGTAGCAGGCCCATGCGCCGACGACTGCGCCGACGATGGGGCCGAGGATGTACATCGATCCGAACGAGCCGATGCCGAGCGCGACCGCAGGGTTCAAAATCGCATTGCTGAATGGCATTGCGATATAGAGGCCCAGCAGCAGAGAACCTCCCACAACCACTCCGGTTACATCTGCTTGCAGTTTGCCGAGCGTTGCGGCAGTGACCGCGAAGCAGAGGAAGAAGGCGCCGAGTGCTTCCGCCACTCCAGTCATGAGCAGGGCATCGTGCGCAACGGTCACGGTATCGCCGCTCAGCAGGTACCCAAGCCCAATAGCCGCTCCGGCGCCGATGAACTGCGAGAAAATGTAGAAAACCGCATCCTGAGTCGAAATTTTGCGAATGCTGGCGATTCCCAGTGTCACCGCGGGGTTCAGATGCGCGCCTGTCAGGGGTCCGACGAGGTATACGAAGAGCCCGACCGTGAGGCCCGCCATCACCGGCACGGGGAACGGCATCACGTAAGCCGATGCGAGCCAGACGACGAACGTAAGCGAAAACGCGCCGAGCATTTCACACAGGTACTTCTTGTA
>CAZXIO010000094.1:0-4669 GCA_964640805.1 uncultured Candidatus Peribacteria bacterium | reverse complement strand
CACACTCCGCTCTAATGAAGGACTACACGTGAAAATGAGTATGAGAAACTTGTCATGGTTCTTTCCTCTCTCTCCGAAAACGAAAAGGAGGTTTTGGTGCGGACGAGAACCTCCCTCTACAATCATACAAAAGATATGACGACGACATCGGGCGATATCACTGGCAAGGATGATTCCGCCGGGAATGGAATTCTAGGTGGCAAAAAAATTCTCCTCGTCGACGATGCCGCGTGGGTATTCGAGCAGTACACAGAACCGCTTATGGACGTGACGGACGGGAATGCTCTTTTTCTGCTTCATGCAGGGCTCAATCAGAATCAATTGGTCGAAAAAATACTGAGCATGAAGCCCGAGATCATCCTGATCGATGCGCAACTTGATGCGGGGGTCGAAGGGCCGGAGCTCACGCGGGTGCTCATGCATCGGAATCCGGAGTTTCAATGCATCGGTTTTTCCAATGATCTTTCCTATAAACCGGCATTCGTCAGCGCAGGAGCAATCAGTGCAGTGAAGAAGCGATACGGAGATCCGTGGAATTCGTTACAAGAAATCGCAATGATTTTCTCGCGGAAGTAAGGTCTAGTGGCTTGAAATCATCACCCATCCCTCATCATACTGAGCTGTCTCCCTTCCCCCTTTCGTTATGCAGTGGCGTCCGTCCGCGCTCAAAGCGCTCGTTTCCGCTCCTTTCTTCGTAGGTCTGGCCCTCGGGGTCGGCACCACATTCGGTGCCACCCTGCTCGGATCGGCCCGCTTCAGCGATATCCTTCCCGGTGCGTTCTACGATGCCGCCGTGGGGAGGCTGGCGGATCAGGGGGTCATTAAAGGGAATCCCGATGGCAAGTTCCATCCCGGGGATTTCATGACGCGAGCCGAAGTGGCGGTACTCATCGACCGCGCCATCAACGGCGACGTTGCTCCCGTCGCGCCCAAGACGCGCGCACGCAGCAGTTCATCTTCACAAAGTACATCAAGCTCCAGCTCCAGCAGCAGTGTGAGCAGCGTAGCCTCCACCGAGGCCGGCAGCGTTCACTTCACCACAACGGGCTTCAATGTGGCGAAGGGCAGCAAGCGGGCCACCATCACCGTGGTGCGCACGGGCGGTACGAAGGGTGAAGTGAAAGTGGAGTACGCGTTCGGCGGGGGCACGGCCGTGGTGGGAACCGATTACTCCGCCACCACGGGCACACTTGCGTTCGCCGACGGCGAAAGCACCAAGAACCTGAGCGTCAACCTGATGCGGCAGGAATTGTCGGTCCAGGCGACGCTCGAAGTCACCCTCAGTAACGTCACCGGCGGCGGGCAGCTCGGCACGCCCTCCAAGGCGATCCTTACGCTCCTCGGCGTCGCCGGCGGCTCCGGATCGACGGGGGGTTCCGGCGGCGCATCATCCTCGACGTCATCGGTCTTAGGTGCGGGTGTGATGTGGTTCAGCGCCTCGGCGTACGGTGTGGAAGAGAAGGGCGGGGCCATCACCATCACCGTTCTTCGCAAAGACGGCAGTGCCGGGGCGGTGACGGTGGATTACACGACGAGCGACGGCACGGCGGTGACGGGTGCCAATTACAGCGGCACACAGGGAACCCTCAGCTTCGCGGCCGGCGAGACGAGCAAGACATTCTCGGTGCAGGTGGCAGATAACCCGAACGTCGACGGCAACAGGAAGTTCAATCTGACCCTCAAGAATGTCACGGGCGGCGCAGGCATCGGCGGAACGGGCAAGGCCGAGGTCACGCTCATCGATGATGAGGCCGTTCCCGCGGCCGAGACCAGTTCCATCAAATTCTCGCAGCCCTCGTACACCGTTACCGAAGGAGTCGGAAACGCCGTGGTCACCGTGCTCAGGCAACTGGGCGTGGCGGGAACGATCAGCGTCAACTACGCAACGAACGACAGTTCTGCTACGGCGATCTCGGACTACACGCCCACGAGCGGCACGCTCACGTTCGCGCCCGGCGAGACCGCCAAAATATTCACGGTGCCGATCCTGAAAGATAACCTCACCGAGAACGAAGAGACCATCAACCTGACGCTCAGTACCCTCACCGGCCCCGCCATCCTCGGCGATACGCCGACGTCGGGAATTAAGATTCAGTAAGACGAGGCGATCGATGTAAACGACCCCACTGCGCGCTTTGCGCTCTGCGGGGCAAGAGAAACCGAGGAACACATCCTCGGTTTTTTTGTTTATTGTTTTGTTTCCCCTCTCCCTAGCCCTCTCCCCCTGCGGGAGGAGAGGGAATGTTTATTTTTTTGTTTGATCTTCGGATCAATGGCTATACTGAGATCATGCATGAGAGAGCACTGTTAAAAACCCCCGTCGGAGTTCTCGAGATCACGGGAACCGAGCAGGGGATCACGTCGATCGAGTTTACGAACAGGAAGGCCAGGCCGCAGAAGATCACATCCAAAACAATCGCGCGCTGCGTTGCACAGTTGCAGGAATATTTTGAGGGAAGCCGGACTGAGTTCGATGTGCCGCTGGTGATCGCCGGGACGCCGTTTCAGGAAAAAGTCTGGAAGAAGATCAATGCCGTGACGTTCGGTCACACGATCAGTTACGGATCGATTGCCGGAAAGCTGACAAAGAAGGGTGGATTTCAAGCAGTCGGTCAGGCCATCGGAGCGAACAAGCACTGCATCGTCATCCCCTGCCATCGCATCACGGCATCCAATGGCGGGATGGGGGGGTATAGCGGAGGGCTCGAGAAGAAGAAATGGCTCTTGAGGCATGAAAAAGCCAAATCCCCCGCCTTCGCCCGGCTGTCGCAAAAGCTATGGCGGGCGGGCAGGGTCCAAATGCCAAGTAGGTGAAGAGAAAAGACAGAAAATCTCGCTACTCATCGCTTTCTCAGCAGGCAGAATGCCTGTGCCTTGCAGCTAGTCATCTTTATTCTGAGGCAGCCAGAAAGGCTGCCGGCAGGCTTTCTGCCTGCCCCCTGAGTAGAAAAGGGCTGAGTTCCAAGGAGCGGCCTTTCTGGCCGCTGAGAGCGCACTGAGTATTTGCAATTCACTTACAAAAAAGCCGAGGACATGCCCCGGCTTTGATTTCAGAGAGTGAATCAGTAGCAGTACGACTGGTTGTACTGCCCGTACCGGTCATAACAATTCCCGTACGTGTTGCTGAAATTATTATTGTAACTGTTCCTGCAGTACGACGAGTTGTAGCGGCCGTAGCTGTCGTAGCAGTTGCCATTATTATTATAATTGTTGTTGTAATTGTTACAGAGCGATGCGGTGTAGCGACCGTAGCTGTTGTAGCAATTGCCGTAGGTATTGCGCGAGCCCGTCCGGATGGTCGTGACGGCGGTGTCCGTTGCACCGCCGCTGTCCACGCGCAAGCGGATGACGCTGTTGCTCGTGTTGTAGTAGCCGCTGTTGTAGTTGTAGCTGTTCCCCACATTGTAGTTGCAGTACGACGCGTTGTAGCGGCCGTAGCGGTCGTAGCACGATGTGTCGGAGTTGCCATAATTTCCGTTGTAGCCGTCGTAACCGTAATTGCCGTAGTTCTGCACGCGCACGGTGAGCGAGAGGGTCTTTGAGGAGTTGCGCCGCACGAACAGCCGCGTCCACTGTACTTCGTTCAGGGAGAGGCTCCGGCCGTTCTCAGAAGCACTGTGGAAGATGGTTTGCGGATCGACGAACGCGCGCACGTCGATGGTGCGGTCGCCGCCGTCATCGTTACGGATATAGATGCTGTAGGTCAAAAGGTCATTCTGGAACACTGTGCTGGGCGCTCCCGTCACACGCACCGTGATGCCCTGCGCGCAGCCGTAGAGGCCGCCGGTGCAGCCCCCATAGGGGTAGTACCCCGTCGTCGGGACAACGCTGCCGTAGTAAGGATACGTTGACCCGTAGTAGTTGGAACCGTTGTAGTAGTTGCCCGATGTGGCGTTATCGTAGTAACTGAAATCGCTGCACTCGCCCTGCGCGTTCCACCGGTTGCACGTGAAGCCGGGGTAATTGCGGTAGGGGAGCGACAGATCTTTTGCCGCAACCGAAGCGACGGACGAAAGACCGATCAGTGAAGCAACGAGGATGCCTGCGGCGCGGCGCCATGCCGATGATGAAGAGGTGAGACGGTTCTCAAGAGGGGAGGAATGTGTCATGACGGTAACCCTAGCCGCCAGGATTCAAATGCGTCAACCAATCACACTTGCCTCTGCAAGTATTTTGAAGAACAAGAGAACATTGAAGCATTCTACGGTCAACTTCATCAGGCGATGATCGAACAAAAGAAGAGTACAATCCGTTCCAATTCCTTCCCCCCTTTTTCTATGTCTTGTGGCAGTTATGGGTCGGGTTGCTGCACGGTCTGCAAGACCATCGCGGCGCTCGTCACCCTTCTTCTCACCCTCACCACCATCGCTTCGGCGATCGGCGTGTACGTGAATCACGTGGGTGATTCCGGCTGGATGTTCGGCAGCATGGCCGGTTCCGTCGCGCTCATCACCTTTGTCGTCTCGCTCGTGGCGTGGTTCAAGGTCTTCAAGAAGATGTGCCCGTGCGGCAAGGGTGGCGGCGGCGACGCAAGTTGCGGGAGCTGCCACTGATCCGGCGACCATTGGTGCACCAGAACGACCCCACTTCGCTCGTTCCCACTTCGTTCCGTGAACTTCGCGGGACAAGTCGGAGCTTCGCGGGGTAATGGCGACCAAATAGAAGAACC
>CAZXIO010000093.1:1212-4673 GCA_964640805.1 uncultured Candidatus Peribacteria bacterium | reverse complement strand
AGCTGGAAGTCGGCAATCACGTCGGCAACCTGACTCGCAAGGCCGCCTTCGCTGTGGTGGTCTTCAGCCACGATCAGATGCCCCGTTTCGAGTGCGGCCTCAATCACTTTCGATGCATCAAGCGGGCGGATGCATCCCACGTTCAGTACGCGAACACGTACTTTTTCCTCGGCCCACGCGCGGTCGGCCGCAGCTATGGCATCATGCACGGTGATGCCCGTCGCGAGGATCGTCACATGGTCCGCGAAATCTCCGGCGCCACGGACGACATCGATCGCTCCGTCGAACACGTAATCTTTTCCGTAGATGACGTCGCCGGACGGTGCCGCCAATTGCGCATGACCGCTGCGTGCGGAGAAGATGTACACGCTCCTGTGTCCTTCCGCGATGATCTCGAATGCTTTCTCGGCCATCGCCGCCGCCTGATTGCTGTCGGCGGGCATCCAGACCTGCGTGTGATCCAACGGGATATTCAGGTAATTGCGTTCCTGATGCGTTTCGCCGTCCTCGCCCACGCTCAGGCCCGCATGCGTGCAGTCGTGGATCACGCCGCAGCGCGTGTGACCGCAGTTCACATCGATGAGCCTTGCGTTCGCTCTGGCCTCGTTCGTCCCGAATGCTGCGAAGGTATAGGTGACGGGGAGGAGTCCGGTTTGGCGCATTCCCGCCGCCATCATGTACATGTTCGCTTCGGCAACGCCTACGTTGATCACCCGGTCAGGGAAATCCTTGTGAACCTTGTCGAAGCCACCGGATGCGGCGAGATCGGCGTGGAGCACGACGATGCGCGCATCGTTCTTCATCAATGCTTTGGTGTGGATCGCGCCGAAATCCTGCCGAGCTGCACCTTTTTCTTTTGTCAGTGTCCTTTCATATCCTGAGGGCAATTTCCATTGCAGCGGGATATCCGTTTGGGTCGGAGTTTTTGACGTGTAGCGCTTCTTCTCTTTCGCGCGCCACGGTTCATAAGCAACAATGGTCTCATCGAGCGGCGGAAGCAGCTTGAGGGCGGCTTCTGAGACCTCTTTTTTGAGAGGGGATCCGTGAAAGTTCTGTGTGCCGGTATCCGATCCCTCTTCCATGACGCGGACGCCGTGGCCCATCTGCGTGTAGTAGCAGATGAAGATCGGGTGGCCTTTGCCTACGAAACCATCAGCTTGTTCAAGCGCGGCCTGCACTTGCGCCGGATCATTTCCGTTTTGGACTTCAATCACGCGCCAGCCGCAGGCACGCGCAATCGCTGCAAAATCCGCCGCAACCGTTTTGGACGGCAGATCACTCAGCTGAATATCGTTGAAGTCGCCATGGACGATCAGAGTATCGACTTTCAAGTGAGACGCCAGACGGAACGCTTCGATCACCTGCCCTTCCTGACTGTCTCCGTCCGCGAGCAATACGTCGACGATCCCGGGCTTTTTCTGATACTTGAGTCCGAACGCGGCGCCGAGTCCGTTACTCACGCCTTTGCCCAGAGGCCCCGTTCCGAACGGAATATCGCCGATGCCTGCTTCGATGTGCCCGGGGAGTCCTGCGGGGATTCTGAATGAATCGATGATCGCCTGCGGATTTTTGAGACGTACATCATTTCCTTCCCGTCCAAAAAGCCATTGAAGTCCGTACGCCAGGAGCGAGAGATGTCCGGCGCTGATCCTGAACGGCTGATCGACTGAAGGATCGCGGCGTTTCGAGAGCAGATACGCAAATGTGAATGAGGAAAGTGGCCCTCCGGGGTGCCCGGATGCGTGCTTGGTGGGCGCCTGCACGGCCAAATGGCACATGATCGTGTGTGCGAGTTCGTAGGCTTTCTGATCATCTTTGGAGAGGGGAGTGGCCTGCTCCGGTCCAATCCAGACAGATTCGGGATGATTGATCGATCCCATGATGCGCTGGAGCGACATGGGAACGACAGAAGCGTCCTTGCCGATGAGAGACTTTTGGTCGGGTCTCTGTGACATCAGCGGGATTCTATCGGTATTACGACTCAAGCACCAACATCGCCTTCCGGCCGTCTCGAATGTTCTCCTTCACTCCGGTCCAGTCATGGATCGCATCGAAGAGCGTTTGCTGCGGGTAGCGGTAGCTGTGGCCACGCTTCGTGCCGACGTCGTTGGTGATGAAATAGTTTCCGTCGTAGCCCGTGATAACCAGCATGTGGTACCACGGCCCTGCGCCGCTGTAGTAGGGATTTCCGAGGTCCCGCCCTGCCAGCGGCACGATGATCGGACGACCCTGCGCGAGCAGCCGCTTCATGTCTTCAATTGTGAAATCATACAAGAGCTGTCCCGTGTGGTGGTAATAATCTTCGGCGACGCGCTTGAGGTCGGCCACCGTCAGGTCCTCGTTGTAGTGAAACTCGCCGTCCTCCCACGCCACCATCTCGAGGATTTCTTTGTCCGCCTGCTCTGGCGTTACGGGTGCTCCTTTCAGGAAATGATGAACCATGATCAGCGATGCCTCTTCACATGCTTCCTGATATGGCATGCCCCAGTTGCCCGTGGGCGCCTGCACGAAGAACGGAACTTCGATCAGTATCTTTGACGCCGGAGCTTTACCCGGAACCGAGGAAATGACCGCAGGAGGAGCCGGCTGATCGGCTACTTTCACAAATTCCTTCACGGTAATTTTTGCTTCTTTCTGCAGATCGCGCGCGAGCGGAAAATCGTACTGCTCGGTTCTGGTGGCCAGACGGTAGAAGCCTGCGCCGAGGACGAAGAGGCCGATCATCAGACAGATGCCGAAGATGCGAGCTTGGGACATCATTCGAATACAGTGTAGGACAAATATCATCGTTTTGTGTTACACTTGGGATAAGGATATAATCCCGTCATGAAGTTATTCTTAGACACTGCCAATACATCTCATGTTGCCGAGATTGCAGGTTGGGGCGTTCTCGACGGCGTCACCACCAATCCTTCTCTGGTCGCAAAAGAAGGCAAGAAGTTCAAGCCGACGATTCTCGAGATGTGTAAGCACGTGCCGTGTGTGAGTGCGCAGGTGACGGAGATCGATGCCAAAGGCATGATCAAACAGGGTGAAGAGTACGCAAGCTGGCATAAGCACGTTACAGTGAAAGTCCCGATGACGACGGAAGGGCTCAAGGCTCTCAGTTACTTTCGCAAGAAGGGGATTAAGACCAACACCACGCTCGTGTTCTCCGTGTCTCAAGCCATCCTCGCCGCAAAGGCCGGCGCCAACATCATCAGTCCGTTCATCGGCCGGCTGGATGACGCGTCCGAAGACGGTATGGCGCTGATCGGCGAGATCATGGAAGTGTGGGATAACTATGACTTTGATTGTGAGGTGTTGGTTGCATCGACCAGACACCCGCGTCACATCGTGGACGCCGCGCGTTTGGGTGCGCATATTTCCACGATCCCGTACGACGTCTTTAAAAAACTCCCGATGCATCCGCTCACGGACAGCGGAGTGAAGAAGTTTTTGGAGGATTGGGAGAAAGTGAA
>CAZXIO010000093.1:0-1112 GCA_964640805.1 uncultured Candidatus Peribacteria bacterium | reverse complement strand
GCGTACGAGGGATTATTGCGACTGGCTCTCTGATCAGATCTCGCACTATACTCAGCCTATGAGTCTTCAACTCGGCGTTATTGGCCTTGGCGTGATGGGTGCAAACCTTGCGCGGAATGCAGCGCACAACGGGGCGAAAGTCGCCGTGTTTAACCGCACGACCCAGAGAACCGATGAGTTCATGGCAAAGCACGGTTCTGAAGGGGATTTTGTTGCGTGCAAGACGCTTGATGATCTGAAGGCAGCTCTCAAACCTCCCCGCGCCATTTTACTGATGGTGAAAGCCGGACCCGCGGTGGATGAGGTGATGAAGGAATTGCTCGGACACACCGATAAAGGCGACATCTTCATCGATGCCGGCAACAGTCACTTCAAGGATACCAAGCGCCGAGAGAGGGAGATGAAACAGCACGGCATTCACTTCTTCGGCATGGGCGTGAGCGGAGGTGAAGAAGGCGCGCTGAAAGGTCCGAGCATGATGCCGGGAGGCGATGAGCAGGCTTATGACATCATGAAGCCTTTGTTCGAGAAGATGGCCGCAAAAGATGGAGCCGGCGGCACGTGCGTCACACACCTTGGCCCCGGCGGAGCAGGTCATTTTGTAAAAATGGTTCATAACGGGATTGAGTACGGCATCATGCAGCTGATCGCCGAGACGTACGACATGCTCAAAAACCTAGGCAGGTTCACCAATGCCGAGTTGGCTGATCTCTTCGCCGAATGGAACAAGGGCGAGGATCTCGGATCGTTTCTGATCGAAATCACAGCGCAGGTTTTCAGAAAGAAAGATCCGGACACCGGCAAAGATCTGATCGATGTGATCAGTGATGAAGCAGGGCAAAAGGGGACCGGTAAATGGACGACGGAAGCGGCGATGGATCTGGGCATCGCCATCCCCACCATCACGGCTGCGGTGGATGCGAGGATCATTTCGGGTGCATCGGCCATGCGGAAAATAGGCAACATGGCGCCGATGGAACTTGTAAAAGACAGCGTCGATGCCCGTGACGTGGCCGCCATGTGCAGGAGCTCGCTGGAACTTGCGACGATTCTTTCGTACATACAGGGCTTCGAGCTCATCCGACAGGCGTCGGAGGAATACAAGTGGGGCA
>CAZXIO010000092.1:0-4708 GCA_964640805.1 uncultured Candidatus Peribacteria bacterium | reverse complement strand
TTCACGTAGGTGTTTCCCCGTTTCGCACCAACTCCTGCCCCAACCCACGCTCCGCCTGCGAAACCGATACTGAGCGCAACTGCTGCGGGGTAATTGATCGAGCCCTGGAACGCGAAGACGATGGCGGCGGCTGATGCTGTAAGGATGCCGATCACGCGGGCGAGGACGGCGCTCCGGAGCAGATTGAATCCGAATGCGACGAGCGCAATTGTCATGAGTGTGCCGAACGTGAAGCCGAAGAATCCGCCGTACACACCGATCAGGAACGTGCTGAGTGCAAGCAGGAGCAGCTGCTTCTGACGCTCCGGATGTTCGTGCATCCCCCAGTTCTTCTTTGTCACAAGAAAAATGAGCATGGAGCTGATCACCAATGCGAAAAGTAGCCGAAGCGTCTGATCGCTGACCGTACTGATGATGAAGGCGCCTGTGACTCCACCAACTGCACCAAAAATCCCCAGCATCAGGCCTTTGCGTATCGTCGCCATCGTGAGTTTTCCTTCGCGGTAGTAGCGGATCGCACTCACGAGCTCGAGAACAACAGCAGCAGGACGCGTCGTGGCAACCGCAAGATGCGGGGGAAAGCCGAGAAGGATCAGAATCGGCAGACTGATGAGCCCCGCGGAACCCACGGCTGAGCCAAAAAAGCCCCCGACGAATCCTCCGGCGACGAGGAGAAGGAGAGGCAAATACTGCATGAGAGGAAGAGTAGCAGAATCCTCTCACTCCTGTATAAACCCGCTCATCTGCGCTTCGCCACAGCTTCGCGTACGTCCCTCCGCGGGCTATCAGTCTACAGAATATTTTCACTTGAAGCGGGAGAAAATTTAGGCATAGTACGGCACTATGGCCTCACAACGGATCGGAATATTGACCGGCGGCGGCATTGCTCCCGGCCTCAATAGAGTCGTCTTCGGCGCAACGACAGAATTGAAAAAACACGGGAACAGCGTGATCGGCATTCCGGACGGATGGAAGGGGATGAAAGAAGTAAAAGAAAACGTCATGAATCTCTCGGATTTGAACCGATGGCAACTCTCCAAGCTTTTCCGCAACGGCGGTACGCGGCTTGGAAGCTCCCGCACCAAGATTCTGGAGGCTGAGCATGCTGTCGTAAAAGCAGTAACCGAGAAGTACGGACTCGACGGGCTCATCGCCATCGGCGGCGACGACACGCTGGGGCAAGCGGCGCTGCTGCATGAGAGAAAGATACTGAAAGTCGTCGGCGTTCCCAAAACGATCGATAACGACGTGATGGGAACCGACCGGACCTTTGGCTTCGATTCTGCGGTGCAGGAAGCAGCACAATTCATCGAACGCATGAGTACCGATGCCGAATCCATGCACCGCGTTGCGGCCGTGGAATTGATGGGGCGGGGCGCAGGGCACATCACGATCCAGGCCGCCTACGCGGGCGGAGCGCACATCACACTGATCCCCGAGCACCCCATTGAATTACCGCGACTCATGACACGCGTGAAAGAGATTTTCGCTGCGCGCGGTCATGTGATCATCGCGATCGCCGAAGGCTACGATGAGCATTTGCTGACGAACGCAGAAAGAGAGGCAAGAGGAACCGATCCATTCGGCCATGTTCCTAAAGGAGATGCTGCGAAAACTCTGCTCAAGATGATCAAACAGGAAACGGGCCTCTCGACGCAGGAACAAGTCGCGGGGTATCACGTCCGCAACGGGCCACCTCTGGCGCACGACGGCAACTTCGCCGCCGAACTGGGAGCGGCAGCAGGATTGCTCGCGCATGAAGATCTGTACGGGCACATGGTCGCGCTACGGGACGGAAAAATCGTTCCTGTTCCACTTTCGGACGTCCGGGGAGGTCGCAACGTCCACGCCGAAGAATACGATACCGAAACGATGATGAAGCGCGATATACCGCCGGGATTCCAAGACGAAATACAAAAGCTGAGAATGTCTTAACCGGAACCGTCGTAAAAGGATCGCACGATCGCTTTCCTCCCGGCACTCTGAATTCGGAGCCTCTACTCCTGTATAAACCCGCTCACCTGCGCTTCCCAGAGCTTCGCGTACGTCCCGCCGCGCGCGATCAGCTGCTCGTGCGTGCCGTCTTCGATGATCTGCCCGTCTTCGAGCACAATGAGGCGATCCATCGCCTGCAGGGTGGAGAGGCGGTGCGCGACGGCGAGCACGGTTTTGCCTTTCATCAGTTCTGCGAGCGCTTTCTGGATCGCGGCCTCCGATTCGCTGTCGAGTGAGCTCGTGGCTTCGTCGAGGACCAGGATGTGTGCGTTCTTGAGGATCGCACGGGCGATGGCAATGCGTTGGCGTTGTCCACCACTGAGCTTCACTCCCCTCTCGCCCACGAACGTCTCGTAGCCTTTGGGAAGATCGCTGATGAAGTCGTGCGCCTGCGCGAGTGCGGCGCTACGTTCGACTTCGGCCTGAGTGGCATCGAGTTTTCCGTACGCGATGTTGTCCCGAATAGTACGGTGGAAGAGCGTCACATCCTGCGGCACCATGCCGATGCTTGTGAGGAGGCTCGGTTTACGGACGGACCGGATGTCCTGATCGTCGATCGAGATGGAGCCGCTCTGAACGTCGTACTGTCGCAAAAGCAATGCTGTGAGCGTCGTCTTCCCCGCACCGCTGATGCCGACCAGACCGACTTTCTGGCCCGACGGGATCGTGAGCGTCAGGTTCGTGAACACGGGCTTGCTTGCCCCGCGAAGCTCTCCGAGCGGAGTGGGGCGGCCGTACGTGAACGTGATGTCTTTAAAATTGATCTGACCATTGGTGACGCTCAGATCCTTCGCATCCACCGCGTCGATGATCGAGTGCGGCTGGAGCAACTCCGTAAGACCTTCGCTCACCTGACCGTACTTATCCACGAAGTCCGTCATCTTGAAGCCGATGAAGAAGAGCGACCGCATGATGTTGATCAGGATCGTCGCCATCATCACCACGGTGCCGATCGTGATGAGCCTGTTCTGGAGCAGGAAGAGCGACGTTCCGAAAATCGCCATGATGAAGAGCGAGATGAGCGTGCCGTTTAAAATCAGAATCCATTCCGAGAGGAACCAGTTGAATTTGTCGGCTCTGCGGTGATCTTCAATGAAGCCTTCCACGTACTCGCGCTCATGCGCATGGCGGCCGTACTGGTGCACGGCGGAGATGTTCGAGGTTGTATCGACCATTTTTCCCTTAAGCGTCGATGCTTTCTCGGCCACCGAGTAGGCATACCCCTGCTTTTTGGCGACGAGGAAGGCGTTGATCCCGAGAAAGATGAGCACCCAGACGCCCAAGATGAGCCCCAGCCTGTAATCGGCGAAGACGGCGAAGATGAAGCTCCAGATGAAGTTGATCGCGAGCGGCAGGAATTCCCAGAGCGACGTGGAGATCAGATCGCCCGTGCCGTACGACGCGTTGCTGATTTTGTTCGTGAGCGCACCCGCGAAGCGTTCGTTGAAGTACGTGGAGCTGTGGCCGGTAAGGTAGGCAAAAAGCGTCCTGTTGACCGTGGCGCGCGCACTCGTGATCCAGTTCATCCCGCAGAATCCACTGCAACGCCAGATGGCTTCGTCGATGAAGAACGTGAGCGGATACGCCATGCCCCAGAAGAACATCGCGCTGGTGTCGATAAAATTATTCGCGGCCGCAGTCGTCGCGCTGTCCACAAGCATTTTGAGCTGGAGCACGAGTGAACTTCCGATCGTCTCGGCGCTCACCACGGCGCACACCGCACCAACGGCCCACCACTTATGCTGCAGGGTCACGCTCCAAGCGAACGCAATGGGGTTCCGCGGAAGCCTGTGCAGGACGGGGTTCGACTGCATGAAGGCGGAGTATAGCGAAAATTAAGGCTTCTGCATGAAGAAAAATAACATTTTTATGAAGGACGCTTCACTGCCGCTCCTTACACCTCGCCTCCGTCCAGCCCGTTTCGGTCTGCACCATCGCTTTGCCCTCGGGCGCATTGAGCTCTCCCATCTGCCGGAGCATTTCATCCACAAACGGCTGGCCGCGCATCATTTCTGCAGACATAGGAGGGAGATGGTAATGGAAATTCTCAATACGGCTCCAGCAAATCAAGGTATTCGCCCATTTGGGCTTGAATTTCTTTCAGCTCAGCGGACGACCACTTCACGCCGTTCCATTGATACTCGGGATTTTGCCACAACGTGAAATCACCTCCTTCCACTCTCACAATGCCGTCGGATTTTTGAGTGAATGGCTCGAAGCCTTCGCTGTCAATAAACTTGCGGTAAAAATGAAAGCCGCCGTGTCCGACCCGGAAAGAACCTTGCGGTAATTTCCAGAGCCACGTGTTGTCCCGCTTTTCAAAGTCTTCCTCTTTCTGCGGATCTCCGGCACGGTGCGAATCCAATTGCTTGCCCATGCCCCCCTCTGTGCAGTAAATCCCGATGCCTCTTCCCAATCCCCCGATATCGTCGTTCGCAAGTCCCAGCGCGCGCGCTTTTTTGTGCAGCTTCACGGCTCTTTCCACTTCCAAACGAGTGATGTTTTCGATAAGGTCCTGCACCGAGTCTGCGTTGGCATCGTCGCGAAACTTGAACTGCACCGACTCCAGTATCGAATCCTGCATTGCCTTCAATGAACGCGATACGCGTTCTCTCGTTCGGAGCGCTTCTTCGGCGTTGTGGTAGAAACGTTCGTCGATGTCATACCAATTTGCAATTTAAAAGTTACTAATGCAGACTACGGGCATGCCTCG
>CAZXIO010000091.1:0-4733 GCA_964640805.1 uncultured Candidatus Peribacteria bacterium | reverse complement strand
ATGCCAATCTTCCGCCCTGCCCGATTTTTTGTGTTTTCGATGCTCTGGTCGTCCATTTTGCGGTGGGTATCGTGAGTTCATGAAGAATTCCAAATCATCAGCAGTCATGCTTTCCGCACGTGTTGGCGAGCGGATTCTGCTGCTCAGAGGGCAGAAAGTGATGCTGGATAAGGATTTGGCGGAATTGTATGGGGTTCCGGTCAAACGTCTGAATGAGCAGGTTCGGCGCAATGAGCAGCGCTTTCCTGATGACTTTATGTTCAAATTAACTCAAACAGAAGCCAAAAACTTGAAGTCGCAATTTGCGACTTCAAGTTCGGGTTGGGGCGGGAGGCGCAAATTGCCACTGGCTTTCACTGAGCAGGGCGTCGCAATGCTTTCATCGGTCCTGCATAGCGACCGTGCCATCCAAGTGAACATCGCCATTATGCGAGCGTTCGTTCAATTGAGACAATGGTTGGCGTCACATGCCGACATCGAACGAAAGTTACTGGAGATGGAACAGAAATATGATGAGCAATTCCGCGCGGTGTTTGAGGCAATTCGTCAGTTGATTACGCCTGCGGTTCCTGAAAAGAAGAATAAGATCGGGTTTAAATTAGATTAGTCGAGGGCAAACTGCTTCAGGTATGCCTCCGTATCCTTCTTGATCCGCTCCGGCAATTTCTTCTTATCAATCACGCAGTTGCCGAGCACCAGATAATCCATGTGTGTGTGCAGGAAGCAGTTGAGAGCATCCTTCGGACTCTCGACGATCGGTTCGCCGCGGACGTTGAAGCTGGTATTGATGATCACGGGACAGTCTGTTTTGTCGCTAAATGCTTTGATCAGGTCGTAGTACTTTGGATTCTGATCACGACGGATGGTTTGGATGCGTGCGGAGCCGTCGACGTGTGTGACTGCGGGGATCAGCGCTCGCTTATCAGGCAGCGTATCTGCTACAAGAAGCATGTATGGGCTCTCGCGATCCAAATCAAACCACTCCGATACTTTGTCCTCCAACACCGTGGGTGCGAACGGACGGAAACTCTCGCGGAATTTGATTTTCAGGTTCACCTTCTGCCAGTTCTCGCGGTTACGCGCGTCGGCGATGATGGAACGGTTGCCGAGGGAGCGTGGGCCGTACTCCATCCTGCCCTGATACCAACCGATAACCGCCGCACCAGAGCCGTCTGCGGACGTCTCGATGCGGGGCTCCGCATTCTCACCTGCGATTAAACCGGCAACGGTATCGATCAGTTTGTCATCATCGTACCGTTCGTACGGAATGCCCTGCATGTCGAGGAAGTTCCTGATTTCGACGTCGGAGTACTCGTTGCCCAGATACACATGTTCCATCTTTTTGGTTCGCGCGCCCTTGAAGTGCTTGTGCCAGATCGCGAGTGCGACGCCCAACGCGCCTCCCGCATCGCCCGAAGCAGGCTGGATGAAAATATTTTCAAACATGCCTGAGCGCAGGATTTTACCGTTGGCCACGCAGTTGAGTGCGACACCGCCGGCCATGCAGAGATTTTTGCTTCCCGTGAGCTTCTTCGCATGTGCGGCGATCTTCATCATCGCTTCATCGGTAATTTCCTGCAGACTGCGCGCAACGTCTTTATGAAACTGCGTGAGGGGACTTTCCTGCTTCCTCGTCGGCTGACCGAATAGTTTTTCAATCTCCCGCCCCGTCATTCTGTCCCCATATTCGAACGTGAAGTACTTCATGTTCAGCCGGAAGCTACCATCATCTTTGATGTCGATCAGTTCCCGCATTTCCTTCATGTATTTCGGCTCGCCGTACGGCGCCAGTCCCATCACTTTGTACTCGGCGCTGTTCACTTTAAAGCCGATGTAGTAGGTGATGGCGGAGTAGAGGAGTCCGAGCGAGTGGGGGAACTGAATTTCTTTCAACATCTTCATTTCGGTGCCCTTGCCATGCCCGATCGTGGCCGTGGACCATTCGCCCACACCATCCACGGTCACGATTGCCGAGTCCTCCAGTCCCGACGGATAGAATGCCGAGGCGGCATGCGATTCGTGGTGCGTGGTGAAGAGGATCGGGCCTTTGTACTTCAGCTCGCTCTGAATATTCTGCGGGATCCAGAGCTTTTTCATCATCCATTCCTGCATGGCGCGCTGATATGTGAAGAATCCGCGCGGCCACACTTTGAATGCCGTCATCAGAATGCGGTCGAAGAACTTCAGCAATGGTTTTTCGTAGAAGCCGACTGCGGAAAGATCATCCACGGTGATGCCTGCAAAATCGAGTGCTTGCCTGATCGCGTTTTCCGGGAACGCTTCGTCATGCTTCTTGCGTGTGTACCGTTCCTCATGCGCAGCAAAGATCACTTCACCGTCTTTTACCAGGCACGCCGCGCTGTCGTGGTAATAGCAGGAGAGGCCGAGAATATATATAGGTTTCAAGATTGCTTTGGTGAGATTGATAGAACGACGGAGAAGGACTTAGGACTTAGGAATTAGGACAGAAATATTCAGAACTGTTGTGTCAGGTGATCGTCCGTCATCGGTTCCAGATCGGTCCAGTAGGAGTCTTTCGGGGGGTCTTTTTTGAAGAACATGATGATCTTCATCACGATGCCGTAGATGCCGAAGCCGACGATCCAGAGCACCGTCAAAATGATGAAGCTCATCACGCGGCCGATGGCATGGCCCACGATTTTCCAGCCTTCCCAAAGCCACGAGATTGGCGGAGGTAAATACATGGGGTCAGTATAACCTCACTTCGTCAGCTTCTCACATACGAACGCGGCCATTTTTTGGCCCGCAATGCGGTGGCCCTCCTCATTCCAGTGACCTTCCCCAAGCGATTGGCCTTTGAAGCCATGGAAGAAGGTTCCCGTTTGGTCGGCAAGTTTCTGAAGTCTTGGAGCCAGTGTGAGCACGGGAATTTCATGCTTCTTTCCAAAGGCCGCGATGCGCTCGTCGGGATAAAAAAGTGACGTCACTCCGATCGATTTCATGAAAGAAGAACGCACGGCGGGATCGGGATACACCTGGATGCCGCTCGAGAGCGTGGCGATGGCGAACCGCGTATTCCACGCTGTCATCGTGTCCCGCATCTGCAGGAGGACATGCTCGGTGATGTTCCATGCCTCGATCCACCAGGGATCCGTCGGAGTTTTGTACACGTCGCGGTCGATGCCCTGCTCGAAGCCTTTGGGAGCGTCAGTCTCAGTCACGGAACGTTCCCGGAGCGCAGCCCGCGCGCGATTGAGCAGCTGCAACATCCTCGAATGCGAATGCATCCACAACGCCGCGCGGACAAGCCCCGAGTTCTGACGGCGGAAATAGGGAGTCTCCCGGAAGAAATCGTCGAGCTTCAATTTGCCTCCGTTCATCGTAAAGTACGGTTTTTGCGTGTTGGCCTCCAGCGCTTTGGAGTTATTCAGAACATCGTTGCCCGTGGTGAATGCGAGCAGAACGAAATCGGGGTCATAGAGCGACACTTTTCCCGATTGCAGGAGCAATGCTTCCTGCGTTGTGCCGAAACCCGACACGCCGAAGTTGAGCACTTCGGGCGTTTTGCCCTTCAGTGCCGTGCACGTCTTCAGGTCCTGTTCCATCACGGCCCAGAATGTGTCTTTCACATCCACCTGTCTCGCTTCTGCGTACGAATCTCCGAGCACTGCGATCCGGAAGGTATTTGCCGGCTTCTCCGTCGCGTGTTCACGGTCGCGCATGCCCGCACTATTGATCTTCACGTACGCTTTTCCTTCCTGCATTTGCCAGCCTTCCGCGCCCGGTCTGAGCGCAAAGCCCGTCACATCATCGACCTCCGTAAAATAGGGGAACGATATCCCGGCGATCCGCAGCGCGATCTCCGCAACTGCAAAAACGAGGACGCATGCACTCGCCAGCACTCCTATGTTAATGAGAGCGGAGCGAAGACGCGCGTAGAGCATCTTAAATCAACGTGTAGATGAACGGCGCCAAAGGAGACGTTTGTGCGAAGATCAGGAGGAGGCCGAGCAATACGATCAGAATGAGGATCGGCAGCAGCCACCATTTTTTCCGGATACGGAGGAATCGCCAGAGTTCGCCGAAGATCGAAAATTTGCTCATCGGCCCCATGGTAGCAGGTCACGAACATACTCCGCCATCACCCCGGCTACCCGCTCATGCATCGCGGGCGTCGGGTGAAAGTCCCATCCGAGTGACTGGTAGGTATTGCCGTAGATGTCGTAGAGATCGAGCATAGTCCATCCCCGACGCTCAGCCATCACTTTGAGTTCTGCGCGCGTTTTTGCATGCAGCCACACTTCGGGCCAGATCACGAAAAGGCGCGGGCGGTTGCCGATGGAACGCGAGAGACGATTGAACCACAGTTCATAAAATTTCAGTTCCTCCGGTTTCCACTCGGCAGTATCGACATCGGAATGCGAACGGAAGGGAAGCTGCTTGGTTGTGCGTTCCAGAAAACGGATGAGTGCGCTGTGCGTGTACAAAGATTCTTTGATCGACTTGAGTGTGACGGGGGTTGATTCGACGACTGTGCCGCTCTCGTCGGTCGGGCCCGTGACGATGAAACCTTCGTTGTTGAAATGGCCTTTCGGCGCCGCGTCGTTGAAGACAAATTGCAGGATCACGAGCCGCGGATCCAATTTTCTGATTTTGGCTTCATATTGCAGCGTTTCCTGTTCGATGTTGTACCCGTTCACGCCCGCGTTGATCACCGAGTACTGCGAAAACTGCTTCGACAGATAATAAGGATTGGTCTGATCGTCATTCAC
>CAZXIO010000090.1:3761-4861 GCA_964640805.1 uncultured Candidatus Peribacteria bacterium | reverse complement strand
GTGATGCAGGTGCTGGTCACTCGTGTTGCCGCGGAGAGGGGATTGCCGTTTGGAGAGGCGCCGGATGATGACGAAGAGGACGTCAACGAGAGGAACTCCCAGAACCAAGAACGCAGTCGCCACTTTTCCGCCGGAATAAATTGTGAGCACTCCGATCATCAGGCCAAAGAACATTGCGCCCGTGTCGCCCATCAGGAGGCTCGGCGGAGACAGATCAAAAAAGAGACATCCCAAACTGATCCCCGCGAGCGTGAAGGCGATCAGGGCAAGTGCGGGCTGGTTGACGCGGTCACTGAGAGACAGGAATCCGATCGTCAGAAATGCGATCGTACTGAGCGTACTCACTTGGCCCGCGATGCCGTCGAACCAATTGAGTGCGTTGATGGTGAAGAGCAGCCAGCCCACGGTGAAGATCATGCTGATCACGAGCGGCCAGCCGGCGGTGAGGGTAAGGCTCGAGTCGGGACTCAGGAGCCCCGGGACGGGATTCGTGACGGCGTCGATCCGGATGCCGGCTGCGACGAGGAGGATTGCGACGCCGATCTGTGCGGCGAGGCGAAGCCATGCGGGGAGCGGACTCCGGTCATCGACGAAACAAATGATGCCGAGCATCGCGACTCCGGTCATCAATCCAATGATTTCGTTATCCAGTGGCTGAAAAATAGCGATTAGGACGAGGAAAATCACGATGGGAATCACGCCGGTGGGGTAGGGGACTGCGGCACGGGAGAGCCCGTAACGCTGTGGGAAATCCAGCAGGTTCCAGCGCGGGAATACAACAATACTCAATGCGTGCAATATGACGCTCAGTGCAAGTGCCACAGCAGGGAACAGGACGAGGGGGGATTCGAGCACGGGGGGATGATAAGTCCAGAGAGTAGAAATAACCAACAAGATGAGTATGGTTGCATGGTCAAATGGCCAAATGGTGCGCAAGCGAATAGCGAGCGAATTGTTATATCAGACACCCATCTGACCATTTGCCCATCCGGCCATTTTTCCATGCAGTATTGGAATCAATTCTTCCACTCATCTACACTGCCCCCAATGTCCTCCTATCGCACTCTCGAGAAGGCCAAGCTCGCCGGCAAGCGCGTGCT
>CAZXIO010000090.1:0-3661 GCA_964640805.1 uncultured Candidatus Peribacteria bacterium | reverse complement strand
GAGGCGCAGGAATTCATGCTCGAGTCGGAAAAGAAAGGCCGCGCAGCGATTCACGTGCCGCGTGACGCCGTAGTGGCCTCGGCGCCGGTGGACGGGGCGCAGAAGATCTGCCTGCCCGTGGAAGACATCATGGGCGACATGAGCATCTTCGACATCGGCAAGGTGACGATCGAGCGCTACAAAAAAGTGATTGAAAAGGCCAAGATGATCATCTGGAACGGGCCGCTGGGTTTCTACGAAGTGAACCGCTTTTCGCATGCCACCAAGCGCATTGCCGAAGCCGTTGCGGAGGCCACCAAGCGCGGGGCCGTGACGATCATCGGCGGTGGCGACACGATCGATTTCCACGCGCGGTACAAGTATCCTCTCGGTGCTTACACATTCGTGAGCACGGGCGGCGGAGCGATGCTGGAGTTCATCGCGGGGAAGAAGTTGCCGGCGATTGAGGCTTTGAGAAAATAAAGATGTCATGGTGAGCCTGCGAACCATAGACATCGGCAGTGTCGATCCTTCGCAAGCTCAGGATGACACGCCTTTGAGCAGCCGACCATGTTATGATTCTTTCCGCGCTTTGCTATGCCCTCAAACCCCGTCAATCTCCTCTTCCGTGCCGGCGAAGAATTGTGGACGGCGTTCGCGCGCAGGATTCGCGATACGGAAGGCGAAAGCATAGTGATTCTCTCCACGCCGGATAACACACAGCTGTTGCAGGAGGAAGAACGGCGGCAATTTCTGGAGGAGCTGGCAAAAATCCGGTACCGCGTCGCATTGGCATCCAAAGAGCCGGCGGTGCTTGCCGCGGCGCGCAAGCTCGGCATCCGCGTCTATAGCAAAACCAGAATGCTTCGGTGGGCGCTCAGGGGGCATCCCGCATCGGCCGAGGCATTGCGGTTTTTCTCACGGAGCCTCTGGCGCCAGCATTGGAGATCCCGGTTGCAGAGCATCGGGCTCCTTTCGCTGCCCCGCATGCGCATCGGTGCGCTGATCGGCCTGAGTGTTTTATTGTTTCTCTTCGTCATTTTCCGCCTGATGCCGTCGGCAAATATCCGCGTGTGGCCCAAGAAGGACATCGTTGTCCATACCATGAACGTGATCCTCGCCGTCTCGGGCGCCACCGTGGATCTGCCTTCGCGCACGCGCACGATGCCGATGCTGCCCATCACCGTGCGGGTCCGCAAATCGCTTGTGTTCAAAGACATCAGCCCTGAATTCATCGGCAGTGACGCCGAAGCGCCCGTTACGATAACCAACAAATTGAAAGAAGACGTCACGCTCAAGAAGGGGACCCGCCTCGTGAACCAGGCAGGCATGATTTTCCGTCTGCAACGCGGGGTTGCCGTGAAGGCGGGCGGGCAAATGACCGTGCAGACAAAAGCCGATCACCTCGATCTGTACGACAAGATCATCGGCGAACGCGGCAACGTGCCTGCGGGGCTTGAGTGGATTTTCCCCGGACTGGAACGCGATGATCAGGACCTGATCAAAGCCCGAAACACCGAAGCGGCGTACGGCGGCCGCACCGCGTATCGCACGGTGCTGCAGAGCAAAGATTTGGATCTGGCGCAGAGGCGCCTGGAGCGCGAACTTCTCAACGACGCCAAAGAATTGATGAAGCAGGAGCTCACAGGTCGCAATGCCAGTTCCAAAGATCACACCCTCGCGCTGCTCAACAAACCTGACCTCATCAAGACCACGTACAGCGGTTTCATCCTCCCGCTCGATCAGATCGGTCAGCAGGTGGAATCGGTCACCATCATGGGTTCAGTGCTCTACACGATTCCGGCCTACGACACGAAAGAAATGCTCCGGGAGTTCGGCGGGGAACTGCGGTCCCACCTTGGCGAGGGGAAGAGCCTCTTGGCGGATTCCGTGCGGCTGGACGCCGATAGGGCCGTGGTGTTCGATTTTGCAGATAGCCTCGCCTGGATCAAGATGACCGTGGATGTCCTGGGCACCCAGGAATTCATCCTGGATCCTCTCTCGCCCACGGGCGCGCGCTTCGGCAACAAAGTCCGGGGCGCCATTGCGGGGCTGCCCGGGACGGATGCCATCAGAATCGTGAAGAATTTCCCCGAGGTGGAACGGGCCGAGATCCGCATCTGGCCGCCCTGGAACAGCGCCATCCCCTCCATCCACTCCAATATTTTCATCGATCCTCAGTGACCATGGTTCGCCGCACATGGCGCATCGCCGGCATGCTGATCCTCATTGCGGGTCTCCCCATGAGCATTTTTGCGGGTGTCATGGCGCACGTCGTCTCGCGATTTCCCGGCAATGCGGCGTTTCCCGCCGATTGCGCGATCGTCTTCGGAACGGCGGCGTGGCCCGTGTACGACAATCAGCATCACATCATTTCGGCCCAGGCGGGGCCGGGAATCCAACGCAGGATCGCAGCCGCTGCCACCTTGTATAAAGAGGGGAGTGTGAAAAAATTGTTTCTCTCCGGTGGCAAAGGAGAGGGGATGCCCGCGAGCGAAGCCGCCGTGATGCGCAGCGAAGCAATCAGGGACGGCGTTCCGGCCAAAGCAATCACCGTTGAACAGCAGTCAAAGTCAACGCGTGAGAATCTGGACAACACCCTGCCCCTCACACTTGACTGCAGGTCGGTTGTTGGTGTGAGCGATCGTTATCATCTGGCACGCATCGAATTGCTTGCGGCACAGATGGGACATCCCATTATGATTTATCCGGCAGCAGCGCCGTCGAATGCAGCATTTGAGTTTCAAAGCGTTATTCGTGAAGCTGCCGGGATTATCTTGACTCTACTGCAACCTTAGGTAAGATAAAATGCATTATCTTGAATAGGAAAGACTGTGGATAACTCATCCCCCTCTCCGCTGGCCAAGGCAATTGAGCGCTATCTCACCTTCATGAAGGCGGAGGAAAACAAATCCCCGCTTACAATCAAGGCGTACAGGGAATCACTTCAGTTAGTGATGAAACTGTCGGAAGTGACGGACCCCCGACTTTTCGATAAGAGTTCCATTAGGGTCTATAAGTCAGCCCTGCACTCATTCAAAGCTCGCAGTGGCAAAGAGTTGACGATTCGCACCAAGAACCATCATTTGACGATACTCAGAGCGTTCCTGAAGTATTTGCTTCGCGAGGAGGAGATGGACGTCTATCCACCCGACCGCATTACTCGCCTTAAAGAAGAGTCGCGGAAGGTGAAGGTCATGTTTCATGATGAGCTGGAACGGCTCCTGATGGCTCCGAATGACACCACGAAAGAAGGCAAGCGCGACGCGGCGATGCTCCAGCTGTTCTTTTCTACCGGCCTGCGTCTTGCGGAGCTCAGGGGACTCAGCCGCAAAGATATCAATTTCGACACGCGCGAGATTTCGGTGCGGGGAAAGCGGGGGAAGATCAGAGTTGTATTCGTCTCTGATCGGGCTGCAGCGAAGCTCAAAGAATATCTGGAGTGTCGTTTGGATCATCTCAGTCCCCTGTTCGTTCGTAATCATCAACAAGCCTCTACTGCAATGCCGCCCGGCGAGGAGTTTCGCTTATCCGCAAATGCGATTTACAGGATCGTGAAGAAATACGCCCGGATTGCAGGGATAGTCAGTGATCCGTCTCCGCATACCCTTCGCCATTCGTTTGCTACGAACTTACTTCAGAACGGCGCCGATTTGCGGTCGGTGCAGGAGATGCTGGGGCA
>CAZXIO010000089.1:0-4904 GCA_964640805.1 uncultured Candidatus Peribacteria bacterium | reverse complement strand
TTTTGACAGTGTTGCATGTTTCTATTATTTTTGATATAATATAATTATGTCAATTGATAATGACACAAGAAATGCTCTGTACGCAAAATCTTTTACGCCGGAGCTTGTACGGGCAACATTGGATCTGACCGACACTCAGCAACGACTGTTTGAATTAATGAGAGCAGAAATGGGTAACCCGCAGACGCCATCTCCCGAGAGTTGTCTGGATTTTGTAAAGAAGATGAAACAGAAAGGTCAGGGCTACATTGAACAAGACCGATCGCAGATCGAAGAAAAATTGGCCGACCTGGTTGCTAGAAAAAATGCAACAGAGGAACCGGTAAGTGATGCGCAGATCGCTGCCTAATGGGTCATCTGCACTTCCTCAGATCAATCCACAAAAACGGTGCGGGTTCTTTGAACACATGCTTCGTCGTCTTCGCCGGATACGGGACGCCACTGAGTCCCCTCTCAATCACGGCCTGCTTGCTGACGGGGATGTCGGACTTCCGTGGCAAGACCGAGATGGAATTGTCTACGAGATACTGGACCTCAATGCACGGCACACGTTTGCAGCCGAGTTCCTTGTAGACAGCGAAACGATGGTGACCGTCCAGAATCACTTTCGTCTCGGCATCGATCCAAAGCGGTTGGAGACGTATCCGATCACGCCGTAGGCGCGAGGCGAACCGGGCGAACGAGGAGAATTTCTTCTCTTTCACCTCCTCGTGCGGTTTCAGTTCTTCGATGGGGACGAGCGTGATGTTCATATTATTTCCAGCCTTTGACTTTAAGACCGGCTTTTGCCGCGGCCGTCTCGGCCCTCTGTTTGCTGTTGCCTTCCCCTTCTGCGATGCGCTCGGAGCCGATGAAAACCGCACAGATGAATTGCTTGTCGTGGTCGGGTCCGGATTCGCTGATCACGTCGTAGTGCGGCGTGACGCCATCGAGTTCCTGAGCCTTCTCCTGAAACACACTCTTCTCATCGCGATGCTTTCCCTCGGCCAACAACTGTTGCAGGTTGCGGAAGATGAACTGCTCGCAGAAATGCCGGGCGACATCAAAACCTTTATCGAGATAGATTGCGCCGATAAGCGCCTCCAGAGCGTTGGCGAGCGTGGACGTCTTCGTGCGGCCGTCACTGGCCTCTTCGCCCCTACTCATGAAGAGGTACTCGCCCAGCCCCAGATCCTGCGCCACGCGCGCGAGGTGATCGCCCTGCACGAGAGCGGACCGCCAGTTGGTGAGTTCGCCTTCCTGTTTGTCCGACAAATGGAACAGATACTCTGTTGCGGCAAGTTCCAGCACCGCATCGCCCAAAAACTCCAATCTCTCGTTATTGCCGTGAGCGCGTGATTCTTTGACGGCCGAACGATGAATAAGCGCCTGTATGAGCAGGTCGGGCTTTTTAAACTGAACGCCGATGGAGCGCTGCAGATCGTCGAGGGAGGGGGAGGACGATTTCACGGACGTAATTGTAGCAGGACCGTAGCTGGTTAGCTTTTTAGCTTTCTAGCTTCTTAGCTAACAAGCTAATCAGCTAAAAAGCTACTTGGCGTGGGCAATGGCATTGAGCACTCCATTCACGAACTTCCCGCTTTCTTCCGTCCCGTATTCTTTGGCGATATCGATGGCTTCGTTCATCACCACCGCAGCGGGGGCATCTTTGTGGAACAGGAGTTCGTACGCACCCACGAGGAGGATGGCACGCGAAATGGGATCCATGCGCTCGAGCGGCCACTGCGGAGCACGCTCCTGCACCGCACGCTGAAGATCGTCCTCTTTTTCGATCACACCCATGAGGATCGTCTTCGCGAAATCACGATCAAATTCCCCCAGCTCTCCGGCATCGCGCAGAAGCGCCGCCTCGGGATCAGTCGCCGGATGCCGCTCGCGCTCGAAGAGCACTTGCATGACGGCGATTCTCGATACGTGTCTGCGTCTAGCCATACAGGAAGAGTATCAGAAAGCGGCTGTCATGGTGAGGTGCGAGCGGCGTATGGTTCGAGGCTTTTTTGCTCACGCAAAAAAGCTCCTCACCATGACACGCCGCGAACCTCGAACCATGACTTACGCTTTCACCCTCGTAATCTTCTCCATCGCTTTGTCGGCCTTGTTCTTGGGCTCGGCAATCACCGCATACGGCGAATTTGCCCGATTCCGCAGCCGCTTCATCTCGTGCTGCAGGTACACGCTGTGCTGGCGCCGCCCCGCGGACTTCGCCTTGCGCTTCTTTGGTGTCGGTCGCTTTCCCATTTATAGTGAGGGGAATCGAACTATGGAAACAGAGAGTAAGGCTTGGGAAAGAGGAAGTAAAGGGCTCCCGCTCGACAAATCAAGTAGCTTCCGATGGATGACATTTTCTGGTATAATGATTGGATTTGGCGCTTCCACATGCGACATATTCTCACTCTGTTCCCGGCAATCCTTCTGGGGCTCATCATGCCCGTTGTCGCTGCGGCATATGCAATAGACACCACGTGGTCTTCGACCATCTGCAATCTGATGCCGTGCGGCGGCTCGGGACAGGGGGCCGAAGGCCTGCGCGATTACGTGATGCAAAAGGGAGTGCTCACCATTCAGGTCGCATTCGTCGCCATCGCGGCGTTCATGCTTTTTACGGGAGCGCGGTGGATGGTGATGTTCGCCGAGCAGGATGAGATGATAAAGCAGGGGCGGATGACCTTCGTGTACACCATCGCCGGCGCCGCGGTGGTATCGATTGCACAATGGGTCGCAAGCGCGTTCTCACCCGGCCAGACGGGTGACGCCCTGGTGAATACGACGCCATTCAACGACTCTTTCCACAACGTGCTGACGTTCTTCCGTGCGATTCTCTCGGTCATGCTAGTCGTGAACATAGTCATCCAGGGCGTGCGTCTGATTGCGTCGCAAGGTGAGCAGGATGCAGTGGAGAAGGCGCGCAAGCGCCTGATCCAGGGCTTCATCGGCGTGGGGCTCGTGATGCTGGCCAACGTGATCGCGACGTCGGTCAATCCGCAGGCAGGAAGCTCCAATGATCTGGCAAAGGAAATCGCGGGCGTCGCCAACTATCTGGTGACGATTCTCGGCTTCATGGCCGTCGTCACGATCATTCTGGCGGGCGTCTTCCTGATACTGTCCGTGAGCGACACGCTCAAAGAGAAAGCCAAAACCATCATTAAAACCTCCGTGGTGGCGCTCGTAGCCGTGGTTGTGTCGTATGCGCTCGTCACCACCGTCATCAACTTCACATAAGATGAAACACATCTCCCGCTTCACCGGCTTTCTTGCGCTTCTGGCCGCCCCTCTGGCGGCATGGGCCGAATACGGTCTGGTGAATACCACAGTGCACGACGTGGGCTCGGTGCTGCCCGAATTTCCTGCAACCTCAACCGTGATTACATGCGATCAGGCGGGCGGTGCATGCGGCTTCGTGATTCTCGCGTTCACGGTGATCAACAACTTCCGTCCCCTGCTCACGATTGTCGCCATTCTGGTAATCACGCTTCTCGGAACACGCATGATCATCTCGCAGGAAGACGACCGTCTGGAAAAGACACGCGCGGCGATGACGGGCCTCATTTCGGGCACGGTGCTCCTGTACATCATCGAGCCGTTCATCAAAGCGTTCTACGGCAAGACCGGCGAGGTGCTCCGCGATACGACCAATATCAATCAAGCGGTGAGCGATGTCATCAAGCCCGAAATCAACGGGATTATCAACTGGGTGCTCGTGATCGTCGCGAGCCTTGCGATGCTCATGATCATCCTGAACGCACTCAAGGCCGTGCTCAAAAGCGGCGGAGACGACGGCATCGCTGGCATTCGTAAAACCCTCATCAGTGTCGCGGCGGGCCTCGCGATTCTGGTACTGAGAACGCTGATAACCGATCGCTTCGTTGCGAATCCGAGCAGTCCGGTGCCCGTCCTCGGCACCGTTGTGACGGTGGTCAACTTCCTGTTCGGCTTCCTCGCGCTGGCAGCCATTGCCGTGGTGATCTACACGGGCATCGCGCTGATGCTCTCCTTCGGCAAGGAAGACCAGTGGCAGCAAGCCAAAGGAACACTGGGCCGGGCTCTCCTCGGCTTCGTCGTGATCCTCATGTGTCTGACATTGGTCAATTTCGTGATCGGGCCTGCGGTGGGTACATAAATCCGACATGGACTTCCTTTGAATGGGGAGTTACAGTCTGGACATGCCGTCCCCTTCCTTCCCCTTTATGCTTTTGCATACCGGACTTGCCACAGGCCTGCTCGTGTTCGCCATGGTTACACCGAGCGCGGCCGCCAAGATTTACCCGGATGATTTCGTGAATCCCAGCAGGAACCCGGCGGACTGGTCACACGAGGCCGACCCGGCCGATTTCGTCGAAGGAGTCGACTGGGAAGGAGTCGCTCCAACGTTCACTCCCGCTCCGGATGCCGCGACCGAGTCTCTGTACTGGCCCAGTGCGCTGCCCGGGGGGAATGTGACGCGCGGCGAATTCGTAACTGCAATAGTTTCACGACTGTATACACAGAATGTGCTCCGCGATTGCTACTTCAAGCTCGGGCCATCGCTCCAATTGAACTACACGCTGCTTTTTTGGGATGTCTCGACCGATTCTCCGTACGGCCCCGCCATCTGCGTGGCAATGCGAAACGGCCTCGCGCGCGGGATGTCGAGCGGCTACTTCGCGCCCGACAGAGCCATCACCAAGGCCGAGGCTTCGACGATCTTCGCCCGACTCTCGCAGACGATGTTCATGAAGCTGCGTCCCGTGCGCCGAAACGAGGCTTGGTACGCGCCTTCGTGGGAAGTCTTCATGCAATCGATCCCCTCGTCTTCAAAGACGATGCGTCCCGGCGACGCGCTCTCCGGAGCAGAACTGCGCTCATGGATTTGCGCGTTCAGTGACAGCGACATTAGTCTCGATCCGTTTATGGAGTGCAGTAAGTAA
>CAZXIO010000088.1:0-4916 GCA_964640805.1 uncultured Candidatus Peribacteria bacterium | reverse complement strand
GCCAGGCGCTCGAGGGCGGTATTGAGGAGCTCCACCGCCAGGAAAATACTGCCCGCGAAGATCGTGCCGGCGAATTCCTGCAGCGTCAGGTGCAGGAAATATCCCACGATCAACGACGCGACGTACGCGCTCAGAAACCAAGGAAAATTGCGTTCAGTGAGGACGACGTGCCGGAAACCGGCAAGGGCGTAGCCGACGCTATAGACGTATTTGCGCATCATTAACCTGTGATTCCCGGCACGGGATACTTCTTGCAGAAGGTCTTCACTTCCTCGTGTAGATCCTTGAGGGCTGCTTCATCCGCACGTTTCTCAATCGCCCTGAGCATGAAGTTGCCGAGAACTTCCATCTCGGGTTCTTTCATTCCCCGGGTCGTGACGGCCGGAGTCCCGAGGCGCACACCCGAGGGATCCATGGGTTTGCGCGTATCGTTGGCGATCATGTTCTTATTGAGCGTGATGCCGATGGAATCGAAGAGTCTCTCCACGTCGCCTCCCGGAAGGTTCCATGATGTGATGCAGTCGATGAGCATCAGGTGATTGTCCGTCCCGTTTGTGATCAGCTTCACACCGTGGTCCATGAAGAACTGTGCAATGTGCTTGCTGTTGCGGATAATCTGCTTCGCATATTCCTGGAATTCCGGTTTCTGCGCCTCGCCGAACGCCACGGCCTTGGCCGCGATCATCTGCATGATCGGGCCCCCTTGGAAGCCCGGGAAGACCATCTTGTCGATCACTTTGCCCAGCTGCGGATCCTTCGCCATGATCATGCCTCCACGCGGACCACGCAGCGTTTTGTGTGTGGTCGTCAGAATCACGTCGAAGCCATCGTCAAACGGATTACGGACGGCCTTGCCGGCGATCAGCCCCGCGATGTGCGCCATGTCGGCCACGGCGTACGCGCCTACCTCGTGTGCGATTTCGGCCATGATTTTGTAATTGAGTTCGCGCGGGTACGCGCTGAAGCCCGCGAGGATGATTTTCGGCTTCGATTCCTTCGCCACTTTGCGCATTTCGTCGTAGTCGATCTCGCCGGTCTCAATGTCCTTCATCTTGTAGCGGACGAAGTTGAAGATTTTGGTGATGTAGGTCACCGGATGGCCATGCGTTAAATGCCCTCCATGGCTCAAATCCATGCCCATGAGCGTGTCGCCCGGCTGCATCAACGCAAAGTACGTCGCGATGTTCGCAGGGGCGCCCGCATGCGGCTGCACGTTGGCGTGACCCGATCCGAACAGCTGCTTGGCGCGTTCGATTGCGAGCGTTTCCACATCATCCGTGAACTCCTGCCCGCCGTAGTAGCGCTTGCCGGGGTAGCCCTCGCTGTATTTGTTATTGAAGACCGTGCCCATCGTCTCGAGTACCGCGGGGGACACGTAGTTTTCGGATGCGATCATCTCGACCCCTTCCACTTGCCGCTTCATTTCGCCCATCAAGGCCGCGTACACGGCGGGATCGGCTTTCTGGAGGGCGCTGTAGGTTGGCATGGAGGGTGAGGTGAGGGGACTACAGGCTATCGAAAAAACCGCGGTCAGTCACTACCCTATCCACTCGCTCATCATGCCCCTCCATCGGCACTTCATTCATCACCTGAGCCTCAAAACAGATGCCCCAAAACTGCGTCCTGGGATTCAATTTCCGCTGCTCCCGAATCCAGATGTCGTATCCGCCATTGCCGCGGCCGAGTCGCTCTCCGGTTTTTGTGTACGCACGTGCTGGGACGAGGACGATCGTTTCAGATGACAAAGGGAGTGCGGGTGAGTCGGAAGAAGGCTCAGGAATGTCGAATGGGCCGATGGTCAGATGATCCAGATCCTTCGCCTGACGGAAGGCCAGTTTTCCTCCCTCGAAGCGCGGCAAGTAGAGGTCATAATTCGTCGCGAGCAGTTCTTCGATGAGCGGCCGGATATCAACCTCATCCTTAAACGGGACGAAGGCGCACACGCTGAGCGGGGGACTGGGAAGGGCCTCCATGATGCGGCGGCAGAGGGAACGACTTTCAGCTGCTCGCTCACGGGGGGACATACGAGCCAGGCGGTCGTTGATTGCAATGCGAAGATTTTTCTTTTCCTCAGTCGGGTGCACGGGGAAAGTATAGCGGTTGTCATGGTGAGCTTGCGAACCATGACCATGAGTCGCGCATGTTGTCCCTCGCAGGCTCGGGATGACATGCTTAGTCATCAAAACACCTCACTCGCCGCTTCCGCCAGATTCACCAGATCGCTCCTCGCCGCGGGGGTCGTCGTGCGTTCCTCTTCCAGTTCGCAGCTGATCTTGACCGGCTTCTTGAAGATGCTTTCGAGCACTTCCTCCACCTGCCGCGCCGCATCGGTATGCGCGACTTTGTCGCGGTGGAAAGACGAAACAAAGCCGAGGAGGATAGTATTGCTCTGAATGGCGTGTGGGTGCGCGTTTTTGAGTGACATGCGCACCGAGGGCGTCTTCACGCCCTTGAGCACGTCCTGCCACGCACGGTTGACTGTGTCGAGCGTCAGCTCCGGCGCCTCCAGCACACCGGCCGGCTCGGCTTCTTTCTCCTTCTTCGTTACTTTGGCAGCGGGAGCATCTGTTTGAGTCGGCTGCTCTTTCTTCACCTCAGCGGGCGGGGCCGCGTCACTCTTCTTGCGGCGAAAAAATCCGCGGCTCTCGGTGTCCTCTTCCTTCATCGAAAGCGCGAGCAGCGCCGACTCCAGCGCCAATCCCGGCACGGGGGCCAGGCGAATGTCCCTGAGCGCCTGCAGCAGGTGCGAGAGGAGCGCGCTCAATGGTCCCATAGGTTCATTCGCCACGATGGCGGCATGGAGCTTGGTTCTGGCTTCGGTGAGGAGCTGGCGGGCGAACACATCGAGCGGAATGCCGGTCTGCTCGATTTTGCCGACGATCTTCACGATCGCCTCGCGGTCACCGCTTTCGATGGCGGTGAAAATGCCTTCCACGAAATCCTGCCCCGATTCGCCGATGCGGTTACTGACGTCATCTATCGTCACTGCGGGCAGCGACCTCAGTTGATCAAGCAGCGAGATGGCGTCGCGCATGCTGCCCTGCCCGTGGTGCGCGATGGAGCGGAGCGCCGGTCTATCGATCTGAATCTTCTCGGCGTCCACGATCTTCTGCAGTCCGCGCACGATGTCATCCTCTTTGATCTGGCGGAATCCGAAGCGCTGACAGCGCGACTGGATCGTGGCCGGAATCTTCTGCAGCTCCGTCGTGGCCAGAATGAAGAAGGCGTACGGAGGTGGTTCTTCGAGCGTCTTTAAAAGAGCGTTGAACGCGCCTTTCGAGAGCATGTGCACTTCGTCGATGATGTACACCTTGGCGGCGGCCGCGACGGGGGAAAACTGAATCTTCTCGATCAGGTCACGGATGTTATCCACGCCCGTGTTGCTTGCCGCGTCCACCTCGGCCAGATCCACCAGATTGCCGTCATCCACCGCCTGCATCACCTGACGTTTGAGTTTTTCATCGGTCATCCCGCGCGTGAGCATCTCTTTGGCCAGAATGCGCGCAACGGACGTCTTCCCCGTCCCGCGCGTGCCGGCGAACAGGTACGCGTGCGACAGCTTGCCCTGCGCCACGGCATTTTCCAGCGTCGACACGATGTGGTCCTGCCCGATCACGTCGGCGAAGGCTTTGGGGCGATAGGTGCGATAAAGGGACATGAGGGAGACAGTATAGAAGAATAAGCGGTACAAAAGGAACAGAAGCGACAAAAGGGACAAAAAGCATTTGTACCCTTTGTTCCATGTGTTCCTTTTGCTATCCTCCAACTCTATGAAACGCCTTCTTTCAGCCCTCGGTATAGTTTTCTTGCTTTCCGCCTGCGTCGATACCACAGGACTTTCAGGCGGCCTCACGCGCCCGATCAAGGGCAACCCAAATGCGACCGTCGTCGTTCATGAGTTCGCCGATCTGCAGTGCCCTTCGTGCAAGGCGGCTCACGACACGATCAATCCCATCCTGTTCGAAAAATATGCCACCCGCGTCGCATTCCAGTTCGAGCATTTCCCGCTCAGAAATATCCACCGCTTCTCGCTCGATCTGGCGGAAGCCTCGGAGTGCGCCGCGGATCAGGGAAAATTCTGGGAATTCGTCGATGTTGCCTTTAAGAATCAGCCGACTCTGAAAAAGGGTAGCATCGATCAGTGGGCGCAAGGGCTCGCACTCGACATGGACCTGTTCGGCCGCTGCACGGCCTCGCACATCAAGCGCGATGCCATCCTCGTCAACTACGATCAGGGCGTCTCGGCCGGCGTAAAGGGCACGCCCACGTACTTTGTGCAGAACATGCAGGTCCCCTCCACGCTCGAAGAACTGACCAAAGCGATTGAGGCGGCGCTTGCGAAGGGCGGTCCTAAGCTTTGAGAAGAGAGTCGAGCGAGCTGTGGTACATGAGCAACTGAGAGGAATCTTTGATCACGATCATTTTGACAACTGTACAAACGAATATAATCGTCCAATGCCCGCATCCCACAGCGCCACGGTGCGATACACGTGGTCTTTTTGATCCTCAGGAAGTGCGAACTGCTGAAAGCCGTACGGGTTTTGCAGCACGCCCAAATCAAGTGCCGTGGCATCGGGGAACGTGTCGTCGCGCGGGTCCACGACATCGGACATGTACAGGTGCAGGTTGATGCCGGGGTACGCGGCGAAGGTGGTATCGAGGTACAGGGTGCCATCAAGCAAAAGTGCCTGACCAATGGTCTCTTCTCCTGCGGGCAGGAACGCGCCCATCACACCCCCTCGCATCAGATTGTCGGCATCTTGCTCCTTCCCAATACTTTCATTTTTGACGCGCTCCACAGTCGCCATTTTGCCGGAGTCTTTCAGCAGGGGATCTTCCCGTATCTGCATCTGCGTCAGGCGATCCACGAGTTCGGCGTAGTAGCGTTTGGCGAAGAAGGGGTTGTGGAGGTTTTG
>CAZXIO010000087.1:0-5007 GCA_964640805.1 uncultured Candidatus Peribacteria bacterium | reverse complement strand
CCAACGGGAAGATCGATTCTCCCCAGGAACAGTGCGACGACGGCAACCAGATCGATACCGATACCTGCACCAATATTTGCAAAAACCCCGCCTGCGGCGATAACAAGCTTCAAACCGGCGAGCAATGCGATGACGGCAACACCGTGAACGGCGACAGTTGCTCTTCTAACTGCCAGATCATATGCACAAGCGATGCCCAATGCGGCGGAGGGAAGTGCAAAGATGGCAAGTGTGAACCGTTCTGCGGAAACACCGTGGTGGAATATCCGCCCGAGCAGTGCGACGACGGCAACAAGACAGAGGGCGACGGCTGCACGGCCGAGTGCAAACAGACATGCACGCAGAATGCAGATTGCCCCAGCGGGAAATGCGAAAACGGCATTTGCATCGACCCCGTCTGTGGCAATGGCATCTCCGAATATCCCGAGCAGTGTGATGACGGCAATAGAGTGAACGGTGACAGTTGTGATTCCACGTGCAATCGCGATGAGTGCAGCGGCGGCACATGCGCCGTTTGCGGCAACCGCGTGCCCGAACAGGGCGAACAGTGCGACGACGGTAACCGGTCGGGCGGCGACGGATGCTCGTCGCGGTGTCTGATTGAATGCAGCGACGATCCGGATTGCCCGACGGGCCAATGCGTTCAAGTCAGCGGCGAGTGTAAGCAGGGTCCCTACTGCGGTGATGGTTTGCGCACCCAGGGTGAAGCCTGCGATGACGGAAACAGAGTGTTCAACGACGGTTGCGAGAACGATTGCCGCCTCAGTCAGAACCAGCGCTGCCAGGAAGGCGACGAGTGCAACGCGGGGTACTGCGCCGGCAATTCCTGCACCGCCTGCACGCAAGACAGCCAGTGCGCCAGCAACCGGTGCGTGAATGGAAAATGCGAAATACTCTGCGGCAACCGCATCATCGACGCCAATGAGGCCTGCGACGACGGCAACCGCATCGATGGCGACGCATGTTCAAACACCTGCAAAATTGGCGTCAATCAGTCGTGCACGCTGCCCACCCAGTGTGTGACGGGAAAGTGCATCCAAAACCTCTGCACCCCCTGCGACCGCAGCGCCGACTGCCCCAACGGACTCTGTCTCCTTCGCCGCTGCGAGGCTCCCCCCGTGTGCGGCAACGGCAAAACCGAATTCGGCGAAGCCTGCGACGACGGCAACAAAACGGACACCGACGTTTGTTCGAACCGCTGCAAGCGGTCCGCGGGATTCTCGTGTTTCGAAAACAAGGACTGCCGCAGCGAGCTGTGCGATGCTGGCGTGTGCAAATCTTGCAGCTCGTCCGACCAGTGCGGCGGCAACAATTGCTTGCAGGGCCGTTGCGAGAATCCCTGCGGCAACGGGCAGATCGACACGGGAGAGCAGTGCGACGCCGGTGCACAAAATAGCGATGCTCTTTCCGATCATTGCCGCACCGACTGTCGCAGTCCCTCGTGCGGCGACGGCGTGCAGGATGCCGGCGAGCAATGCGACGACGCCAATCCGTACGATCTGGACGGCTGCAGCGATACCTGCCGTATCGTCGAGAATCTTGTGCAGAGTCAGCTCGTCACGGGAGGAAGTAAGACTCCGGTCGGTCAGGCGGGCATCAAGACTCCTGCAGGCAACCAGCAGACCGCCGATGCCACGGCCATCGCCACGGGCCACCCCCCCGCGGGCAATACCGGTCCCGTCTCCATCACCGTGATGGCTGCCGGTGCGGCTGCGGGTTGGGCGTGGGTGAGGCGAAGAAGGCTGAAGATCGAAGGCTGAAGATCGGAATCCGCTTTTCGTTCTTTGATCTTCGACCTTCAGATTTATCGTAGGACCACCGGCTTATCCTTCGTCAGCACCGATCCCTCTTTCACCGTTCCTGTCTCCAGATCGATCATCTTCCACTTCACCAGCAGCGCAGCGCGCGAACCGTTGAAGACCACAATGTCTTGCTGGAGTGGCAGCAGGAAAGAGAGATGCGCTCCCGCCGGCAACGCATGTGTGCGGTAGCCGTTCTGCGAGGATCCGGTTGCGAGGTCACCCAGAAGTGCGCCCCGTACGTCACGCACTATCCATGTTTCGGGCACGCTCAGGCTCGCAGAGCCTCCGCCGTCCCGCCATACGTCCACAAGTCCGGGATGATGATCGGCGGTGATCGTAAAATGAAGAGTGAGCATTTCGCGGTGTTCGATGGTGACAATCTGCCCTCCCATGCGCCCCACCGGCACCGCCTTTCCCCCGGCCCAGGTCACGATCAGGCTCAGTCCCAGAAGCGCAGCCGCCGCGCCGGCCGCGGCCCAGTGCCGAGAAACACCCTTTGCTCGTCGTTTTTTTGCCATGCGGTGCGATACTACAGTCCGGGCTCCGGAAAAAGGAGTTTTTTTTCGCCTTCGCCGGGCTTTGTGGTAGAATGACGCAGATGGAAATGGACCCCCACACGCTCCAGCAGATCATTCAACGAATCTACCAGCAGATGCGCTGTCCCCAGTGCGGCAAACGCATCCCGGTGGATTTTGCGTCGCTCAAAATGGCGGGCGACGATTTCATGCTGATGCAACTCAAGTGCGACACGTGCGACGCCTACATCGTGCTGCATGCAGCGCTGCAAGGAACGCAGAAAGCAGCGCCAGCAGTCAAGAACGATGACGTGCTTGTGAACGCCTCATCCACTTTGTATCTCAAGGACGGCGAGGTCGCGGCGTTGCGCGAGGCGCTCTCGCAGGCGGGAGGGTCATTTGAAGCTCTCTTTAAACAGCATGGGGCTGCCTAGGAGCACAAAGAGCAACCTGTACGGCTGCCGGGTAAGGCGCTCAGTTCCTGTTTTGCTGAGTTCAATTTTTCTCCTCACTTCCTGCTCAGCACCAATCTCCGTCAACGATACTCTCAAAACCGCCAGCGGCGCGGTCCACGATCTCGGTCAGAAAGCCGGCACTGCGGTCGAGTGGACGAAGGAGCAAGCCGCCAAGGCGAAGGCTGCAGCCGATGATGTTGCGAAGCGGGCGAACACCGTCGTCGGGGGAGTGAAGAAGATCGGGGAGGGGATCGGACAAGTAGGAAGTGGAATGAAGCTGTAAAAGGGCGGATGAAGAAACCAAATTCCCCGCCTTCGCTCGTCGCGAGCTACGGCGGGCAGGCAGGATCCAGAAACCAGGCAGGTCAAAAAGAAAGAATGCAGGGAAAGATAGGAACTTCTTTCTGATCTTTTTTGCCTGTGCCTGAACCTACTTGGCATTTGGGCCCCGGCTTCTGGAATTTTCATCGTAATGTCTCTTGTCATTTCCTCCAATCTGACTATACTCACCTCACATCTCCGACGTTCCCCTCGCGATTGAGACGATCGCAGCGGGGGAGCGGCGGAATTGCGCGTGTGCACATTGTTATCTCTGCCCATCCGCCCATCTGACCATTTTTCCATCATTACTTCCTCCCCGTCCGTCCCATGCCGCCCCCGCCCCAGCACAAGTCCGCCGCCACCGATTCGTTCGATGCGGTCGCGCTCTCTATCGCCAGCCCCGAAGACATGCTCGGATGGTCACGCGGCGAAGTCACGAAGGCCGAAACCGTCAACTACCGCACGCAGCGCGCCGAACCCGACGGTCTTTTCTGCGAGCGCATCTTCGGACCCACGAAAAACTTCCAGTGCTTCTGCGGCAAATACAAAGGTGTCCGCTACAGCGGTGTCATCTGTGAGAAGTGCGGCGTGGAAGTGACGCGCAGTATCGTCCGCCGTGAGCGTATGGGCCACATCAACCTGGCCGTGCCCGTCACGCACATCTGGTTCCTCCGTTCCAGCCCCTCGCGCATCGGACTCCTGCTCGATCTCCCCATCAAGACGCTCGAACAGATCGTTTACTTCGCCGCGTACATCGTCATCACCGTCGATGACGACGCCAAGAAAGAGGCCGATAAAGAACTTGCGGCCGCCATGGAAACGCGGCGCACCCAGATCAAGCGCGAGCACGACGATGCCAAGCAGAAGCTGCAGCAGAGCGATGCCACGAAAGCACAGATGGAAGCGCTGGAGACGGAGACGGCCGAGAAGTTTGATTCTCTCAAGCAGAACCATAAAGATGCTCTGGATGACCTCAAGAACCTGCGCATCGGCGGGGTCTTAAGCGAACTCAAGTTTCGCGAAATGAACATGAAGTTCGGGCATGTGTTCCGCGCCGGAACGGGTGCCGAATCGCTGCGCGAAATTGTGAGTGCGATGGACATGAACTCGATGATCGGCACGCTTCAAAAAGAGCGCGAGCAGTCGAGCGGCCAGAAGCTGAAGAAAGTGATGAAGCGCATCAAGCTCTTCAGTTCGTTCATCCAGGCCGGTATCAAGCCCGAGTGGCTCATCCTCTCGCGGCTCCCCATTATCCCGCCCGACCTGCGCCCCATGGTGCAGCTCGACGGCGGCCGGTTCGCGGCATCGGACCTCAATGATCTCTACCGACGCGTCATCAACCGCAATAATCGTCTGAAGAAACTCATGAGCATCGGCGCGCCCGAAGTGATCAATCGTAACGAGAAGCGCATGCTGCAGGAATCCGTCGATACGCTCCTCAATAACAGCGCCAGGGCCGGCAAGACGCTCTTCACCGCCGGTGACCGCCGCAAGCTTCGGTCCCTCTCCGACATGCTCAAAGGAAAGCAGGGTCGTTTTCGCCAGAACCTGCTCGGCAAGCGCGTCGACTACTCCGGCCGTTCCGTGATCGTCGTCGGTCCCCACCTCAAACTCAACCAATGCGGTCTCCCGAAGGAAATGGCGATGAAACTCTTCAAGCCGTTTGTCATCGGTCGCATTATCCGCGACGAGCTGGCTCACAACGTCAAAGCAGCGGAGCGTCTGGTTCAGGATTCCACAAAAGAAGTGTGGGATATCCTCGAAGAAGTGATTCAGGATAAGCACGTGCTCCTCAACCGTGCGCCGACTCTCCATCGCCTGGGTATCCAGGCCTTCAAGCCGCAGCTCGTGGAAGGCCTCGCCATCCAGCTCCATCCGCTGGTGTGCACCGCGTTCAACGCCGACTTCGACGGC
>CAZXIO010000086.1:0-5063 GCA_964640805.1 uncultured Candidatus Peribacteria bacterium | reverse complement strand
GAGCCCAGCGCCTGCACGCCCAACTGCGGCGACGGCCAGGTTCTCGGCAGCGAGACCTGCGACGACGGCAACCTGACCAATAACGACGGCTGCTCCTCGGTCTGTCAGAACGAGTACTGCGGCGACGGCGCCGTGAACCGCGCGGGACCCGAGGGCGTGCTGGACCAGTGCGATGACGGCAACACGGTGAGCGGCGACGGTTGCAACGCAAGCTGCCGGAATGAGTACTGTGGCGATGGCATCATCCAAACGGGCATCGGCGAAGTCTGCGACGACGGCGGCGCTTTAAACAATGACGGTTGTTCCTCATCCTGCCACGTCGAAACTGGTTTCCGGTGCGTAACAAACACCGTCGTACAGCCCAATAGCACCTGCGAGACGTATCTCGACTTCGGGGACGCTCCCGATGAAGCAGGCGAAGGCGAGGGTGCGGGCATCTACCCGACGCTCCTTGAGCACGACGGCGCCCGCCACGCCATCGTGGACGGCTTCCTGCTGGGGAACGAAATCGACGATGAGCCGGACGGGCAGCCAAACGCTGATGCAACGAACGACGGCCACGACGAAGACGGTATCACAATGCCCGGTTCTGTTGCAGTTGGCGGCAGCTTCGACGTTTCGGCCATCGTGAAGCTTCCCGGTGGTGAAGGCAGCGCATTCGTCGACGGCTGGTTTGATTTCAACAACGATCATGACTGGGATGAAGGCGAGCACGTCATTCATGCTTTGAAGAGTCAGGGCACACATACGTTTACGGTCAGTGTCCCGTCCGACGCCCACCTGGGCCAAACCTTTGCACGCTTCCGCCTGAGTAACTCGGAGGTACTCGGCCCCACCGGTATGGCATCCATCGGTGAAGTGGAGGACTACATGATCACGTTCTTCAACCCAAGTGACACCGGACCGGGCGTCCCCGATCAGCCCGCAGAGCCCGGACCGACCGGTGATACGAGCGGAGGAACGTCCGGCAGAACCTCGCGGACCCTCTTCGCAATAGCCAGGAACGCCGCCAATCAGAGTGGCATCGGTCAGCTCCCCGGAGGCGCGTTCGGAGGCGGTGACGTCCCCTTCTCGCCCGAAGCAGTGGAGTATCTGTGCAGTATGCAGCGCGCCCTGCCCCATAACTCGAGTATTGCTGTCAAGAAGCAGCTTGCGCTCTACATCGCCAATTTTCTGAACCTCGATCCTGTGGTTGTGTTCGACGCGCTCATCGATCCCGACCTGTGCAAAGAAATCGATGCGGCGCTCAGGCCCTCCATCTTGGTTGCAGAAGTCGAGTCCAAGCCCTTCGTCATCGACGGCAACGGCTTCCCCGTCTCGGGCAACGACACGTGGAATGCCTGCTTCCGGGCAATCAACGACAAACTGTCCTTCCCGAAGGAAGTGATCAAAGACAACATAGAAACTGATAAGGACGGTACACCGCGTGACTGCGCGTACTACAACTCGAACTCGAACGGCGAGTGGCTGTACCCCGACTACAACATCACGTTCAAGTACAATAAGGGGACAAAGACCTATACGCTGCCCAAGGGCTACACCGCCACGCGGCCGCAGCGCCTGACGCAGAAATAATCCTTTCGTGCTTCAAAAGCATTCCCCGCATCCTTCCGGAGAAGGGTGCGGGGTTTTGCTAATGGAGAGTGTTTCGATCATACTGAGAACGCTCCATCAGTAGCCCTATGAATACATCCGCCTTCGTGTTTCCATCCACAAAAGTCATCTGCACGCTGGGCCCCGCGACGCTGAGTGAAGAAAATATCTATAAGCTTGCGCAAGGCGGCATGAGCATCGCGAGGCTCAATATGTCGCACGGAAAGTGGGAGAACCACCTGGAAAGCATCAAGATGATCAGGAAAGTGAATGAGCGCCTGCTTAGAGAGAAAGGCACGCCCACCTGCATCGCGATCATGCTCGACACCAAGGGCCCCGAAATCCGCACGGGGGACGTTGCGAAGCCGATCGTCGTGAAGGAAGGAGAAGACGTGATCTTTTCGTTCAGGCCGCTCCCGAAACAGAAACTGCAGGTGATCCCCATCAATCACGATTACTTTGCCGAGGACGCCCGGGACGCCGACAGCATCATTCTCGATAACGGAAAAATGACCTTCCGGCTGCGGAAAGTGCAGAAAGACGGTTCGGTGATCGCGCGGGCGGACGAAGCCGGTGTCATCGGGTCGCGGCGCCACGTGAATCTGCCGGGTGCCGACCTGAAAATCGATTCCGTCACCGACCGCGATTGGGAAGATCTGGCGCACAGCGCGGAGGCGCACGTGGATTTCATCGCGCTGTCGTTCGTACGCGAGGCGAAGGACATTGAACGCGTGCGGGACTTCCTCAAAAAGAAGAAGTGTTCCGCGCAACTGATCGCGAAAATCGAGACCCGGCAGGCCGTGGAAAACATGGCGGGCATCGTGGACGCCGCAGACGGAATCATGGTCGCCCGGGGCGATCTGGGATCCGAAGTGCCGTTCGAGCGCATTCCCGTGATTCAGGATGAGCTTGTCGCCCTGTGTCGCGAGTGCGGGAAGCCCGTGATCGTGGCCACGCACATGCTCGAAAGCATGATCGATAATCCCATGCCCACGCGTGCGGAAGTGACCGATATCGCGCATGCAGCCGGATCGGGGACCGATGCCACCATGCTCTCGGGTGAAACAGCCAACGGCAAGTTCCCGTTCAATGCGCTTGACGCCATGACGCGCGTGCTGCGCGCAACCGAGGCTCACCTCGCCCTCCAGCGTAAAATGGAACCCGCACTGGTCCGTAACGAGAAAGAAGCCCAGGCGGAAGCGGCCGCGACGCTGGCAACGTCCACCGATGCGTCCGCCATCGTCGTGATCTCCAAAACGGGGCAAACCGCCAAAGACGTGAGCCGCTGCCGGCCGTCGGTTCCCGTCGTCGCCTTCGCGCCCGATACTGCAGTGCAACACCGGATGCAGATGCTCTACGGCGTCACTGCGTTATGCGTTCCATTTCATGAAAAAGATCCGGAAAAGACGGTCATCAGCGCGCTGAAGACGGGCAAAGAATGGGGCTTCCTCAAAAAGGGCGGAACCTGCGTGCTCGTGTCCGATTCAAAGGCGGACAAGGTAGTCGTGCGCACAGTGCAGATCAGGGAATTGCCGTAGGCTTCGGCGACACGTAGCGGGCCTTGGTATACGGCCGCATGTTCAGGATCTGCTCGTCATTTTGCAGCTTCTCGAGTGATTGAGCGTCTGCAATGCGCATATTGAACACTTCTTGTTCCAAGAGCAGCACGGAGCGCTTGTTCTCGAGCTTGCGCAGGCTGTAACCCTTGGTGGCATTGGCATTCTCGTGGAACAAAATGAGGACTGCGAGGAGCAGTATCAGAGCGCCGATACTGACCATTAAAAGCATCGTGCTCTGGTTCACGAGGCGTCCCAGTGATTCACGCCTTGGCATCGACGATGACTGATTGAGTGCGGGCATACGTGTTTAGGATTTTTGAATGGCACGAAACTTTGCGCTTCGTGATCTGGGATTTTCATTCTGCTCCTCGGCCGATGGTACCACAGCTTTCTTCGTCAGAAGCGTAAACGGCGCGTGACCGATATCGGCGCCCGTCCGTTCATCTTTTTTCGCAGTCGTAAGGGCCCGGAATGTCTGCTTGACCATCCTGTCTTCGAGAGAGTGATAGCTGATGATCCCACAACGACCACCGCGCCTGAGAAGGGACGGCACGGCGTTCAGAAGAGATTCCAGCGCTCCCATCTCGTCATTCACGACAATGCGAAAAGCCTGAAACACCTGCGGCAGGATGCCAGAAGCTTTGTACGTGAATACTTTCTCGACACACGCCTTGAGCGCATCCGTCGTCCATGCGCCCGCAGTGCTGTTCAGCGACTCCACAATCGTACTTACGAGTGACCGCACGCGCGGAATCTCGGCATAGCGATACAGGATCTGCGCAATTTCTTCGTCCTTCATCTTCCTGAGCATGTGTTCTGCGGAAATGCCCGATGACGTATCGAACCGCATATCGAGCGGAGCATTGCCCCTGAAGGAAAATCCGCGTGACGGATCATCAAGATGGGGCGAGCTGAGTCCCAGATCCGCAAACACGATATCGAACGGTCCGGGAGCGAGAGCGGAAACATCCCGAAAGTTGCCGTGAATGAGCCGTGCCTGTTTACCGAACGGAGCAAGGCGCTCAGAGGCTTTTTTGAGGTTTCCCTCATCGGCATCAAGAGCCGTATACGTGCCACCTGAGCCAATTGAATGAAGAAATATACGTCCGTGACCTCCAAGCCCAAGTGTAACGTCCAGGACGGACTCTCCGGCCTGCGGTTGAAGATACGTAAAAACCGAAACATTTTGGCTTCTTGATGCCAAAACAGAGACGTGCGCGGTAGAACTATCAGGGGTCACAGCGCCAGTGTATTTGTAAAAACAAAATCAATCAAATATGGCTTATGGTAGCCAAATATCATGTATACAAGATATGATCATAGATGGTGACATAATATTGACTATTTATAAAATTGATCTATATTAGATCCTTTGCGCAGGACCACCTCCATCCTTCTTGGCCTCTGCCTGCTCAGCGTGTCCATGCCCGCCATGGCCGCCAGCGCGATACCACAGGAGCAATGGCAGCCGCAGGCCGGCGATGAGCTCTACGTTGACGTCGATTCCAACACGGGGTACCTCCTGCACCCCGATGGTGACTATTTGCCGTTCATCCTCGCCACGGGCGTCCGCAAGACGATCCGGTACATCGGCAGAACGTACTTTGCCGCAACCCCCCTGAAAAGCTGGGTTGCCAAAGAAGAGACGGTGAAGGGCGACCGAGTCACCTTCGGTGATACCGGACGATTCTTCCGCCTGTTTGATAACGGTGCCAAAAGCACACCCTACGGCATCCACAGCAACCGCGACATCGACAAGTGGCTAACCGAGGCTGACCGGTACAAGTCTTACGGCTGCATTGTCGTGAGTGAAGAGATGATCAACGTGATCGAAGCGGCGTTCAAACTGAACGGAAATGAGCTGAAAGTGACGACGACATATGGCCTTCAAAAGTTCCTTGATGAAGTGGC
>CAZXIO010000085.1:0-5156 GCA_964640805.1 uncultured Candidatus Peribacteria bacterium | reverse complement strand
TCTGCGGACACTACGAAGGCGTGGATCAGCGCGTGATCGACGGGTGGATCGATGAAGAGATTTCGATTGGCGACTATGTACTCACGGGTGGCGAGTTGCCCGCGATGGTCCTGATCGATGCGCTGGCGCGGCATATTCCCGGAGTACTCGGGAAAGAAGAGTCGGCGGCTGAAGAGAGTTTTTCCAAGTCCCTGAAGCGCAAAAAAGAGTATCCCCATTACACGCGGCCCGAGGAGTTCAGAGGGATGAAAGTGCCGGAGGTGTTGACTCAGGGGCATCACGGCAACATCAAAAAATGGCGCGAAGAGAACCTCAAATAATATGGCACCCTTTGATTTCAGTCAGTATCGCGCTGAACTGTCTCGTGACGGTGAAGTCACCCTCGCCATCCGTGTCCGTCCCAACGCTCAGAAAACACGCGTCGTGAGCGCGATGGATGATGGAAGCGTCAAAATTGATCTCAAAGCCCCGCCTGAAGACAACAAAGCAAATGAAGAGCTGATTGCATTTTTGAGTGAGCAGTTCAGCGTTGATCGCCGTAACGTCGCAATCATCGGCGGCATTGCGACGCGGAGGAAGATCGTACGCATCACCGCGTGACCTCAACCCGCAAAGGGCACCATGTTGATGAAGAACGCGCAGAGCAGGATGAAGCAGAGCAGTACGAGTTCGGCAACAGTTCTCGTCCGCTCACGCAGCGTGCTGATCGCGTACGCCGCAAACGCGGCCACGGGGATCGCCGCATGGGGGACGAAGCGAAAATCCTGCCCCGAAGAAAAGCCGTGCAGCAGCCGGAATGCGAAGATCATCGAGAGCGCGGTGACGAGCGTCACAAGCAGAGGGACCGCAAACCACAGGGTTTTTCTGAGCGCCCGTACGGCGCCGAGCACCGCGAGGCCAAGCGTGAAGAGACCGCCAACCAGCATTGCCCGTGCGAGCCAGATGAGGCGCGGGAACTGCCACTCGCCGAAGAACGCGGACTTGAAGAAAAACTCCCACAGGTAGCTTCTGTCGTACACGTCCAGCCTCGTGCTGGTGAAGACTGCGGAGAGCATCCGCACGGGGCTGAAGCTCACAAAGTCCTGCCAGCGGTGCGGCAACCATAAATCCGGCAGCGTCTCACCGGTGCTGGGACGCAGAAAATTATCCAGCAGGAACCCGTCATGGATGCGCATCGCGATGAACCAGCCCGCGATCACCGCCAACAACCCGGCGAGCACGACGAGACGGTGCATACAATGTTTCCACCCCAATAGGTGATCACGCAGCGGAAGGCAGACGACGAGCGTCAGGCAACCCGCGATACCGACGTTGAACTTCACGAGCATCCCAACGGCAGCGATCACCGAACAAAGAACCCAGTCCCGCGTGGTGCCGGATTTCCACCATCGGAGAAGCAGAGCGGTGAAGAGGGCAAGCACGGGGAGCGCCAGTGCGTCGTTGCTCACGCGGGCCGCAACGAAGACGATGCCGGGCAATGTCACGAGCAATCCGAAGAAGAACATCCGTTCGTTCGGCTGGGCCGGGCGCGGAAAGAGCATCAGTGTGATCCACATCGTCACTCCCATTGTGACAATCGAGAGTACGAGAGACAGAAGCTGCAGATCTTGCATAAAGAATGCAGACCGGCCCAGCGTCATGCTTCCCTTGGCCCACAGCGCGGCCAGGAAGTAATAGAGTGGCCCCTGGTGCATTTCCCATCCCATCGACGATGCCGGAACAGTCCAGTTCCTTACGACAAAATGGACGTACTCAAGGTGCCCGTTTATGTCGTACGCGCGGACATGAGCGGGAGTAAGGCGGACGTACTGGCCCACGAACACGACGGCCAGCAGAAAGAGAATCCACAGGAGGGGATTGCGCCAAATTTGTTTTCCGAGTGCGCGGAGCATCGGAGAGGGATGTTACCGCGATTCCAGCCATCCGCGCAAATCGGCGTACGCGGGCAGGCCCACCTTCGCGCCTTCGGCGGCTTCGGTGGGCAGGCCCACCTTCGCGCCTTCGGCGGCTTCGGTGGGCAGGCCGGTTTTCGCTTCACTGTCCAGATCAAACGACGGCACGAGCGTCACGCCCATGCCCTTCGCCCACTCCTCCCGCGCTGTCACCGCGTCGCGTGTCGCCGGATTATCCATACATGCCGTGAACTCCTTCACGTTCAGTTTTTGCGCCTTTGCCAGCTGATCGATTCCCTTCCTTGTCCGTGTGCTCAGATCAAACAGCGCCAGATGCATGGCAACTCCCTTGTCCTGCTTTGCCGCACAGAGGACTGCCGCAGCTTCGTTTGAGGAGTTCGGATATTTTTTGATCGCAATCAGGTTGATCGAGAGTCGGAGCCTTCCGTTGCCCAAAAAATCACGCTGCAGCCGCGGCAGATACTCTTTTGCGAACTGCGAGCAGTAGTCACAACTGTGATTCGTAAAGAGCATCAGTTCCAGCGCATCGGGAGAGCCCAGTTGCAGACGGCCCTCTCCGTCGAGACGTTCCTGTATCACGTCCGATCCGGGTACCGCCACACCATCCGTTCCCGCCGCCGGCACGTCGCCCACGTCGAGCATGGGGACCGTACCGGTGCCGCTTTCGAGCGCCGGCGGGTCGGAGCTCGATTGCTCCGGGCCACCCGGTATCATCCATGGTGGGGATGCGCATGAGGCAAGAATCAGGGCCGGGAGCAGCCATAGCAGTGATTTTCGGATGCACGTCATCGTGCTCAGTATGCAGTATGGGGCTCCGCGATACGAATGTTTTTGTCGGATAGTCGTTATAGAATGCAGGAACGCGGCGATATCGCTACGCCCTCATGAGTGACCGAATATACATCCTCGGCGTGCCCATCGATCCCGTGACGATGGATGAAGCCGTTTCGCGTATCACGGGCTTCCTGCAGTCAGACGGTCACAGGCCCACCTCCGCGCTCGGCGCTACGGCGGGCAGGCATGTGATGACTCCCAATAACGAAATGCTTGTGGAAGCCCAAAAAAATCCGGCATTTCTCGGTCTACTGCAAAAAAGCGACCTGAGTCTCCCCGATAGTTCGGGCCTCCTTCTTGCGGCCAAATGGAAAGGTCAGCGGCTCCCGCAGCGCGTGACGGGAGTGGATACGGTGCGACGCCTCTGCGCTTCGCTCAGTCACGAGCATCCTGTTTTCCTGCTGGGTGCCGCGGAAGGAGTTGCCGAACGCGCAGCTGCCAAACTCAGAGAAAAGAATTCTCAGCTGAACATCGCGGGCACATATTCAGGTTCACCGCGTCCCGAACATGCATCGGAGATTATCGATCGTATCAATCGGTCAGGAGTTCATGTGCTCCTCGTCGCGTTCGGAGCTTCGGTGCAGGATCTGTGGATCGCCGAACACCTCCATCAAGTGCCTTCAGTCAGGGTTGCGATGGGCGTCGGCGGCACGTTCGACTTCATCGCGGGTGTGAAAAAACGTGCGCCACGGTTCATCCAAAATATCGGGCTTGAGTGGTTCTGGAGGTTTGTACAAGAACCTTCACGATGGAAACGAATGTGGAGGGCGGTAGTAGTTTTTCCACTATTGGTATTGAGGCATGGAAAGACCGAGGTTGTATAAAATTGTTCAATGGTTAAATGGTTGCAAGCAATGCAACAATTTACTAATTCTCCTTATCCTCTCACTGGTGCAACGGTACTACATCTCCCACATACCACTGCGTCGGTCCGTTTTTGAGCTTCACAAGTTTCGGGCCCGTCTCCGTTTCCACCAGATAGCTGCGCTCGTCGGCGCTCTCGCGCAGGAGCGTGGAATTGGTGATATGTTCGTCAGGCAGAAGAAGTAGTACGGCGATATCGGGTTTGCGGATGAGCGCGCCGGCGAGGTTCAGTGTTGCGCGGCCAAGCAGGGCGGCGATCACCACGATCAAACAGCTGATGAGCAGCGAGAACGTGTAGGTGTGCGTGAAGCGGGCGCGCGAGAGGAATTGAATGTGCATTTGATGATAGTATAGCGCGAAACGGTGTTTTTTGCCATAGTGGGCCCATGGGCACCCTTATCCTCATCCGTCATGGCCAATCGCAGTGGAATCTGGAGAACAGGTTCACAGGCTGGACCGATGTGCCGCTCACTCCGCAGGGAGAGAAAGATGCCGCGACCGCCGCAAAGTATCTGAAAGAATTTCATTTTGACTGCGCATACACCTCGCGCCTGCAGCGGGCGGCAAAGACGCTTGATATCCTGCTGCATGGTCTCGGTCAGAGCACTGTCCCCGTCACCGCGGATTCCGCCCTCAATGAACGGCACTACGGTGATTTGCAGGGACTCAACAAAGCCGAAACCGCGGAAAAGTATGGGCAGGAGAAAGTGCTGCTCTGGCGCCGCAGCTACAGTACCCGTCCGCCGAACGGTGAGAGCGTAGAAGACGTGGGCTACCGCGTTCTGCCGCTTATCAAGTGGGAGGTCTTACCGCTCGTCTATGCGGGCCAGACAGTCCTCGTGGCTGCATCCGGCAACAGCATGCGGCCCATCATCAAATGGCTCGATCATCTCGATGACGAGACTGCGGCGACGATGGAAGTGGGCCTGTGCACACCGTACATCTATTCTTTTGAAGGCGAAAAAATGGTGAAGCGGGAAAAGCGCGAAATTCCGGGCATCGTCACGAAGGGGGCATCGCAGACCGAGGCGAAGGTGACGGAGGGGAGAGTATGACCGGTTAGCAGTGTTCCAACATGCTCTCCAATTCTTCTTCGGTAAATTCTCGCACAGTCATGTCAAACGGATTCGGATTCGGCTCCTTGAGTTTTTCTTCAAGGCGCCCGCGCATTTCTTCAGAAAGGTCATTTATTACTACCGTCACCCAGTAGCTCAATTGCAATGCTTGCTTAACTTCTATGTCATGCAAATTTTCCGCCATCCATGTAAACGCTTTTTTGAAATATCTCCCAAGATTCACACTTGTGATTTCAGGCGAACCGACGATTTTTTCCATTGCCTGTTCGTTTGCGGGACTGGGGATGCCAATGGTCAGCAGTTTGTTCGCCATAGTGGAGTACTCTACAATGCGCCTGTCATACGTCAATATCTTTGCAAGAGATCACATATCTCATTTCCGGCTTCTACGACTCAATTTCTGAGCACAAGGATCGCCACGTCCATCTGATCCTGATCGCCACGAAACCCGACATCATCAAGCAGGTGC
>CAZXIO010000084.1:0-5385 GCA_964640805.1 uncultured Candidatus Peribacteria bacterium | reverse complement strand
GCAGCTCATCCGTGAGCAGTAGTGCGTCCAGTGCCGACCTTGCTTGCATGTCGGCCGCCATCGATGCCCGCGAAAGTGCGGTGATCACGGCTCGTACCACGTTTAATGCGAGCATTATGACTGCGCTCACGACGCGCAAAACGGCCCTTCTTGCCGTGTTCACGATCGTGAATAATGCGGATCGTCAGGCGGCCATCAAGGCCTCGTGGGATGCCTATCTGAAGGCGGTTGCCGATGCCAGGGTCGCGTACTCGGCCTCGGTCAAAGCGTCGTGGAGTGCCTTTGCCACGGCAAGCGTCAGCTGCAACATTCCGTCCGATCTGGGCGAGAAAAACAAGCGCACAGAGAAAAACGACAACGGTAATGACGACCATGGAGATCGCGGCCGCCGCGGACTTCGCATGGGCTGGATGAAGAAAGCCAAACATCTCGGCACGCTGAAAATGAATGCCGATACAGAGATGAAAGAAGGCCTGAAGCTCGATCTCGATATGTAATGCATTGTCTTCAGGAACGTGGCTGCCCCCTTGACAAGCTCGGGGTGGCCACGTTTTTAGTGAGAGTGATACACTAGTTCCATGAAGTCGCAGTTACATATCACATTGCGGGAGGATATGTATGAATACATTAAGGCGCTTGCAAGGCGCGATAAAACGTCGGTAAAAAGGAAAGTCATTCAGCTCCTACAAATGGCGCTAGAGGAAGAAGAGGATGCGTATCTTAGCAAAATTGCGGATTCCCGATGTATGAGGGGTGGAGGATCTATTTCTCATGAGGAATTTTGGTCGAAAGTGCTGTGAAGTACGCTTACACATGAGGATATCGGATGGTATGATTCGTGTAATGCCACGGCCCGCCTTCGCGAAGGCTTCGGCGGGCGGGTCACTCGGTCATTATACATTCTGGTACGATCATTCTTCATTGCCCATGCCACGGTAGCTCAGCTGGTAGAGCACAGGACTCATAAGCCTGGGGTCGCCGGTTCAAGCCCGGCCCGTGGCACCATCACAACAACGTCAACAAGGCTCCTGCCGAGAGCAGCAATCCCAGATCCCGCACGCCGATATCGTTCCAGCCCACTTGGATCAGCACTGCGATCAGATGAAGGATGATCAGAATCGTGCCGGCCTGACGAACCCGCCGGTGGGGGATGAGGAGCAAGATGGCCATGATGATTTCGGCGCCCCCCACGATCTTGATCCAGACATCCTTCGATACGTCGAAGAATCCATCCATCCACGTGGGAAGGAAGCCCACCCAGAGGATGGGATTCAGGAATTTATCGATGCCGAAGTAGCCGAACACGATCACGAACGCGGCGATCAAAATCCAAGCGGGATAGTTGCGGCGCATAGGGTCACAGCATACCATGGGCCGGGACTGATATCTCATTCTCCTCATCCGTATGCACAAAAGATTCATCCTACCCGGCATGATGACAGCGGCGCTCTTCCTCGCCGCCTGCGCTTCCGTCGCACCCACCCCCACCCCCGAGCCCGCTCCGCAGCCCACGGCCGGTGATGGAATGCCGGCCGCTCCCGGGACTCCAATTCCAACTCCAATTCCCGCAGCTATGCCGACTCCTCTCCCGACACCAACTCCCACCCCGAAGCCCACCCCTCCTCCTCCGTCCGCAGTGCGCACCATCGATATCACGACAACCAACTTTGCCTTCACGCCCTCGCGGATTACGGTAAAGAAAGGCGAGAAGATCACCCTGCGAGTGAAGGGAGTGGAAGGAACGCACGGTTTTGCCGTCAGTGATCTCGGTATCAACGTGTCGGCCACCGCCGGTCAAACAGTCACGGTTGAACTTCCCACCGATACGGCCGGGTCCTTCAGTTTTTTCTGCTCCATCCCCTGTGGGCCGGGGCATAAGGATATGAAGGGAACAATCACCATCCAATAAAGTTATGAAGAAATTCCTCTTCGCCGTTGTTGCTGTCATTCTTCTCGAGGTAGCGGGCACATGGGCCTACGACACCTATGGTCCGCAACAGAATCCCGACTCCAATCACACCCATGCCGACTTCGCGGTGTGGGTGAACGGGAAGCAGCTCGATTTCTCGGCTGATACATTCATGTCGGGCCTGTCGACGGATGCCGGCACTCATCCCACCGAGGGTCCGCGCAAGTATCTGCACCTGCACGACGGCAACGGGCACGTGATCCACAGGCATAAACCGGGAATGACACTGCAGCAGTTTTTCGTGTCGCTCGATTATCATTTTCACCGCGATCCTCATTGCATGGCGGTCGGATTGATTTTGGAACAATCCGGAAAAGGGAAGGCCGATCCATCGATATGCGACACGACAGAGAAGAAATGGCGCTTTTTCCTGAACGGCACCGAGAAGCCCTACGACAGCGGTCTGGATTATGTATTCGAGGATGGTGACAGACTGCTCTTTACGTATGGTGCGGACGACCGGGAGGTGCAGCGCGAGCTACGGCAGCTGACCGATGATGCCTGCAAGTACAGCAAAACCTGCCCATGGAAAGGTCCGGCTCCCACCGAGAACTGCATCGCGGATCCGGAAGTGCCGTGCACATTATAAAAAACCGCCCCCCGAAGGAGGCGGTGTAAGAGCAGGTCAACTCTGCATCCCCGTGCCTATTTTGTGTACTTCTCGTAGTTCACGAAGCCAATCGTTAATCTCCCTGCTCGCTTGCTCTCTTTCCCGTGCAAGAGCTTCATAATCGGGTTCCGTTTTTTTAGAAGTCGCAGGAGGCACAAATTCAACTCTGCGTACGGCTAGTGGTTCGAGTGTGGCGTGAAGAGTGTTCATAGAATGGGAGGAGAGAAATAAAGGACATACGCAGTGTCACGGAACGCAGAAGCATTGACGACCAGGAAGCGAAACGAAGTCCGTACAGGCTTTCCTTTGCTCAATCATAAGCAAAAGATGCGGTGTTGCTGAAACCGGCAAGAGGCGGCAAGACCTTTCTCATCGTTTCCATTACACTTCAGTCATGCTCTGGCCACCCGTCACTATGGCGACCCAACACCCGGATAACGCCGGAGTACCGTGGTGGGGGAAGAGCGCGTTCGTTTCCACCGCGGAGGAGCTGGATGAACTGATGACGCTCTTCAAAGAACTCCCGATCGACGAATACATGTGGGACTGGGAGGGCAAGTATGTGGATGAATCGGTAGGCGAGAAACTCTACTCGCGCGCACACGAGTTCTTCAAAAAGCGCCCGCTCGGCGATCAGCTGCACCTCACGTACCGCATTCCCGCCTTCGATGGCGAGAAGATGCATCGGATGGCGCGCGCCTTCATGAATATCCTGTCCCTCGCCGATTTTGCGAAGGACATCGGAATCAGCCATCCGCCGGTGACAGAGATGTTTCTGCCGCTCACGGTGAGCGCGGATCAGCCGATGAAGGTCCGCGCTGCGTTTAAAGAAGTTGCTGATTATCATCGGGCTGTCTTTCACCCTTCGTCGCTGCGCTCCTCAGGGCGAGCTCCCGAGGATGAAGTGATCGAAAACCTGGAGGTCACGCCGCTCGTGGAAGACGTTGAATCGCTCTTCACGATCGGGAAGATCGTCGGACCGTATTGGGAATCACTGAAAGCAGAACGGGGAAAATCTCTGAATAAGAAAGGTCAGCGCATCTTCATGGCGCGGTCGGATCCCGCGATGAACGCAGGCATCGTTCCTGCCGTGCTCGCGGTGAAAGCCGCACTCAGCACCGTCCACTCGCTCGGCAAAGAGCTTGGCTTCCCCGTCCATCCCATCATCGGCACGGGCAGTCTGCCCTTCCGCGGCAGCGTGAACCCCACGTACACGGCCACATTCCTGCCGCAGTACGCAGGAGTCCGCACATACTCGATTCAGTCCGCTTTCCGGTACGACTACCCCAAAGATCAGGTGCAGAAAGCGCTTGCGGAGATCAAAAAACGCGCCCCGAAACTGAGCCCCGTGATGGTCGGCGATGAAGACATGCGGCGGCTCAGAACGCTCTCGGATGCCTTCTCGCAGTTCTGGAAGCCGACGATTGAATCTCTCGCATCTTTCATCAACGACGTCGTGCAGTACGTTCCTCCGCGCCGCGAACGCGTGCAGCACATCGGTCTCTTCGGGTACAGCCGGGGAGTGGGGAAAGTCAAACTGCCGCGCGCCATCGGCTTCACGGCGGCGTTTTACTCTCTTGGAGTTCCTCCGGAACTCATCGCGACGGGAAGGGGACTGCGCATCGCGAAGAAGGGGAAAATGCTGCCGCTGCTCGAAAAATACTATCCTGCGCTCACGGAAGATCTGCGCCATGCGGGCAAGTTCTTCAACCGCGAGAATCTGCAGTTCCTCGCCAAGAAGTCACGCGCATGGGCGGATGTGGTTGACGATGTCGCGGGCATCGAAGAAGTGCTCGGCATCGAGCTGGGGCCCGAGAAACCGCACCACATCATTCATCGCAATCTGACCTCCACCATCCATCATCGCCTGCAGCAGAAGGAGAGGAATGCGGAGGAGCTGACAAGGGACATTGTGGAGGCGGGGGTTTTAAGACGGAGCCTTGGATGATCCCTCGTACGCTCGTCGCTCCGCGACGAGCTACTCGGGATGACATGTTTGTTTTATAAGTAGGAGGCATCGTCTCTGTCTGTTACTGACGTTATTCGGCCGACATGGAGGAGGTGGAATCGTCCATCTCCGCGCACGCGGAAAAGTGTGTGAACAATATCGAGGCGCTTTTTTTTAAAAAGGGTTTGTCATCCCGAGTAGTTCGCGCCGGAGGCGCGAACGTACGAGGGATATATCGAGGTACAACTCATTGAAGATTTGAGGATTTTTGATACTCTTTAGCCAATGGAAGCAGCAAAGAAGCCACCGGCGGGAGGACAGGGAGATGATGCGGCAGCGGCGAAGATCGCCGCATTGGAGGCCGAAGTAGCCGATCTCAAACTGCAACTCGCCAAGCTCACTGACCTTGCGGCGCGGGCTCAGGCGGATCTGCAGAACGCGAAAGTACGGATGCAGAAAGACGGTGACGAGATCCGGAAGTTCGCGGGCGAGATGCTCATCAAAAAACTTCTGCCCGTGATCGATAACTTTCAGCGTGCATTTCAGCATCTTCCGGCGGACCTCAAATCACACGAGTGGGTGAAAGGAATCACGGCAATCGAACAGGATCTGATGCGCCAGATGGCCGAGATGGGGCTGAAAAAAATGGAAGTGATGGGGCAGCAGGTGGATACCGCCAAGCACGAGGTTTTGACTGTCGGAGACGGCAAAGAAGGCGAAGTGATTGAGGTCTTCGAAGAAGGGTATGAGCTGAATGGCAAAGTGATCAGGCCCGCAAAAGTTAAAGTTGGAGGAGGTAACTAGATGTCATGGTGAGCCTGCGAACCATGACTACGCATGTCGCACTTCGCAAGCTCA
>CAZXIO010000083.1:0-5472 GCA_964640805.1 uncultured Candidatus Peribacteria bacterium | reverse complement strand
GGTTTTGTTTAAAGCTTCACTCATTCCCAATAGTATAGCATTTTTGGCGTCCCTGAGCAAAACCTCTTACAAATCAATCACCTCTGTTTTCTTCGTCTTCGTATCCAAAATCGCCACCCGCGCCACCTCGTCGTCGAACCCATGAGCGCTGCCCGGATTGATGGCGAGAACTCCATCCCGTGTCTCCACTTTCGATACATGTGTGTGGCCCGAAAGCACGACGTCGTAGCGTTTGCTATCAATCAATGACTCAGTGATCTCACTGACCGTGCCGTGGTAACACGCGATCTTCAGCCCGTCGAATTCCAGCACGGCGAAATCGCCGCGGAAGTCGCCGCCTATTTTTGCAAAGTTACCGCTGATTCTCAGCAGATCTCCGTCATTATTCCCGTAAATCCCGATCACCTTCATTCCTTCCATGGCGCGTACCGAGGGCCCCGCACAATAGTCACCAAGATGGATCACGGGGCTCGCGCCGCGCTCAGCAAAGACTTTTTTCGCCTTTCCGATATTTTCCAGATGTTCGTGCGTGTCGGAGATGATGCCGAGGAGCATAAATGAAGTGTAGCGCTGTCAGTACCGCGAAAACAATTATTGATGTATCAGAATGCGCGAATAAGCTGACACTACCGAGTCACATTCCTTCTTTATTGAAAGGAGGCCAGCAATGGCCACAAAGCCCTGTCCGCCCAAGCCAGCGCCGACAAAGCCCCCTCCCTGTACGCCGAAGGGCTGACCGGCGTGAAGCGCCGGGCCCCCGGTCGGGGGCGATGACATCGGAAGGAGTCCTTCCGGACTCCGTTCACCCCGCAGTACTGTCATGGTGCTGCGGGTTTGTATTGTGATGCGCAGTGAATTTTGGTGAGGAAGGGGGTGATGATTACAAATCTGGATGTGGTTTGGGCAGTTCGACTCCGCTGCGGCTCCGCTCACTGTCATTCGACTCGCTGGATACAAAACGTGGCCCGAGGCCGCAGCCGAGGACCATGAGCGAGCGAAGCGAATCGAATGGTGGGTCGGGAGGGACTTGAACCCTCGGCCAATGCCTTAAAAGGGCACTGCTCTACCAACTGAGCTACCGACCCAACTGTGACGACCGAAAGAACAGAGAATGGGTGGTGACAGAGTGACCCACACGCCTAAACTATAAAGTTATCCTTCTCCATACTCAAACGGTAAACTGCCGGAGTGATCGACTCCCACTGCCACCTCGCCGCGCCGCAGTTCAGTGATGATCTCGAGGCCGTGCTTGACCGTGCGCGCGCGGCCGGAATCGAGCGCATGGTCTGCATCGGCGACACGATGGAAGAGAGCGAAAGGGGACTGGAGATAGCGGAAAAGTATGAACCCGCGCACCAGAGCGCTTCTGGCGCTCGATGCGGGGCACCGCAGATATTTTGTACGGTTGGTGTGCATCCGCACTGTGCAAAGGACTGGCCCGTCGACGGAGAGAAGCGGCTTAGAACTCTCGTATCACAATCAGACAAAGTCCGCGGAATCGGCGAGATCGGGCTCGATTACCATTACGATTTATCGCCGCGCGACATTCAACGGTCGGTGTTTCGGGTGCAGTTGATGCTTGCAAAGGAACTGAGTCTGCCCGCCGTGATTCATTGTCGTGAGGCGGTGGAAGACGTGTGGACGATCGTGGATGAGATAAAACCTGAGAAGATAGTCATCCACTGTTGCACGGAGAAATGGGAAGACGTGAAACGGTTCGTTGAGCGCGGCTATTTTCTTTCTTTCACTGGCATCGCGACGTACCCAAAATCGGACGAGATTCGCCGCACGATCAACGAGTGTCCGTTGGAACAATTGATGATCGAAACGGATGCGCCGTTTCTGGCTCCCATCCCGCATCGCGGAAAAAGAAACGAGCCGGCATACGTTATCGAGGTTGCGAAGTGTGTGGCGGAGGTGAAGGGAATGTCGCTTGAAGAAATCGATGCAGTGACGACGAAGAATGCTGTAAAGTTCTTTGGATTGCGCTCGTAGCTCAACTGGATAGAGCGTCGGCCTCCGAAGCCGAAGGTTGTGGGTTCAAATCCCGCCGAGCGCACCACGTAAAGACGCGAAGCGGCTTTACGTGCCACGTGACGCCGAAGGCGTTTTACGTGGCTCATATGCGCGGTGCCGTTCGATTTCGGGTGCCTGAACTTTAGAAGAGTCCGGGGAGTTTGAATTTCTTCATCCTCGTTTTCTCCAGAGAACAGATTCCGTTGAGGTGTCTGAATCTTTTTCTGCAATCTGTGAATGGCGTGAGTCTTCTGCGGATAATCCAAGCCGAGAGCCAGCGTTCTGCAGTTTCGAAGCTTTGGAATCCCTGGATGGTTTTGAGTCTTCCGTTCAGTTGTTTGTTGTAGCTTTCGATGAGATTCGTGGTTCTCGGACAGCCGTTGTGGAAGAGTTGCTCTGCTTTAACGTACCCCGTGAGGAGATCGCTGTAGTCGAAGATATAGTTGAGCGTCGCGATCTTCAGCGCGTCATCGTAGTGGCGTGGAGCTCTCCAACGGATGTGACGCTCCAAATTCGCTTGCCCGAGGTACGGAAGATCGAAGATTTTTTCTTCGAGATCTGCCAGGAAGCTTCTGTAGGTCTCTTCGCTTCGCACTTTGAGCGTTCTTCGGATGTTCTCGAGGAAGTGTACGTGACAGAGCTGAACGATGACGCCGGGGTAGACCTGTTTCGCAGCCAGACGGATGGATTCGTTGTCGTCGCAGATGAGCGCCTGCAGGTCGTAGCCGGTATTTTTGAGCTTCGTGAAGAACTGGAGCATCGCTTGGAAATTCTCGGATGGGGCGAGCAGGCAGATCGGGATATCGTGCGTCAGGTAATCGATGCCGTAGATGAAGGGAATCTTCCTGTCGTATCCCTTCACTGCCACATATTTCCCGTCCACGACGAGGAAGCCGCAGAAGCGCTTGGGGTTGCAGTAGGAGAGCGTGATCTCGTTGTTGTGGGGCAATGCATCCAGTTCGGTCACGAGCGTTCTGTAGGCCGTATCAATGCCCTTGCCGATGAGGGCCGCAAGCGTGCGAGTGCTCGCGCCTTTGAGATGCAGCGACAGCAGAGGTTCTGCTTTGCGGCGATGATCGATGCTGAAACTTTTGCTGCAATCGTTACAGAAATGTCTTTTCAGACCGTTCCGTGAACCTTTGCGCTTCGTTTTCAGACTTCCGCAGTGCGGGCATGCAGGATGGCCTGACGAAGCGTTTTTTTCGGAGTCGACATGTTCAAAATGGGAAAGATGGCTTCATGATGTCACGAAGTCATATTTTCAGGCACCCGAAATCGAACGCTCTCCGCCTGCGGGCTCGGGCCATTCTTCGTAAAAAGTATTTCGGCCGATGCGAATGACTCTGAGCGGAGCCGCAGCGGAGTTGATCTCAAAGCACAAAACGCTACAGTAGACAAGATGGCAATCATATTGCTTGACAATGATTCGGCGGGAAAGAATGTATTTGAACCGGCAAGTGCCGGTATCGATGTTGATCCCACGTGTTTTTCGCAGGAGAGAATGCTTGTCCCCGATGAACATCGAATACTTCCTGCGCTTACGACAGAACATCGCCGGAAACTGAAAGAGCTTATGGAATGTATCGGCATGATCCCCGTCACCGATCCTCATCCGGGTCGCAGCCTCTTCGCTCGACTGAGGAGTGATAGCGGGTGGCCCGTTCCCGGCTTGAAGTTCAAAGGAGCGGGAGGACTCATTCAAACGAAAGGACGTGGCAGTTACGATACCAATCGATGGAGATGCGTGCCGCCCCAGCCCGATCAACAGTTCCAGGGTACCACCCACCGGATGTTTCTGACCAAAAGTCTTGAACTGAAATCAGAGCCCGTTCGGCAAGGATCATTGATGTCTATGACTGCGAAAGAAGCTCAATATGAGTACGATTGTTATGAGCGTCTTTCAAGGCATCGATTGAGCTTGCGCCCACTCCTTGCAGGAGCGTTTCAAGTGAATGGGAAACCGGAAAATGATTGTAACGGCAATCCTATGGGGGCCCTGGCTCTTGAACACGATCCGCAGTTCACCACACTCACGCAACAAATGGCATATTTTTGGGTGATGGATGGAGACAATGCATACACGATCAAAATCGTGCAATCGGATGTTGATACGGAAACAATGCAAAACGGAGCCCCGTGGCATTTTGATAACTTCATCCGCATTGCAGAATTGGCACAACAAACAAAACGAGACACGATTTTGCTCGGCATTACGGGTCATGCGGGACATGCAGACAACTACCGTGTAGATATGCGGGAAGGCTTCGGCCATGAGCGTGTGCTTCTTTCGGACATGGACACGACAAAGTTACTTGAAGACATGGATCCGAAAGAAAAGGGGCCGAGCATGCTCCTCGATTTTACTCAAAGCATTCAGCATATGATTGTCACATTCACATTCCAGGGCTGGTCGCGGCAGCTCCTCCTGCATATTCAAAAACCGGGGAAAAATCCCTTCTACAGTTTTTTGCGGGGTCTCTTCGGTGGTCGTGTACAGGAAAAAGATCTGGCGAATGCCGCGGATGACCTTTTCATTGCATACGTCGAATTCATCCGCATATTTCACAAAGAACTTTCCATGATGGCGACGGACGTTCGATCCGAACTCCAGTATGAACAACAACGCATTGACCTGGGAAATATCCTGCAAGTATGGCAGTTCATTCACTTGAAATTTAAACCCCACTGTCTTGCCGCCTGCTACAAACTCATGCAGGCAAGTGATTTCGGGGACCAGGGATTCACGCTGAAGAAAATGAGCCACGCAAAAATGCTCCAGCAATTTCAAAAAGGCATGGATCAGCATTGGAAAGAATCCGACGGTGACGATGTGCTGGCACAGATACGTGAGATGCACCACCTCCCATAAAAAACGTGGCCACCGCTTGGGCAGCCACGTTCTTGGAGGTCTCACTTAGAACCCGAGATCAACTTTGATTCCGGCCTTCACGTGAGTGTCGACATCGGCCCTCTCTTCATCATCGTTATTGTTGACGTTGGCATTCACACCAGCACTGGCACTGGCGTTCGTCTCGGACTTGAGCGTGCCGAGGTGGCGGCCATTCTTCAGCCATCCAATGTGCTTTCCGCGGTTGGCATGCTCCTTGTCGTTCTCATCCTTGTGCTTCGCGCCGACATCGGAATTGATGTGGCAGTTGGCACTGGCCGTGACGAATGCGGACCATGCAGCCGTGATGTCGGTCTTGTACTTGGCCCGTGCGTCGACGGTCGCCTTCAGGAAGGCGTCCCAGGCAGCCTTGATGGCCGTCTGACGATCCGCATTATTCGCGATCGTAAATGCGGCAAGAAGAGCCGTCTTGCGCGTGGTGAGCGCGGCCATGATGCTTGCATTGAAATTGGTACGAGCCGTGATCACCGCGCTTTCGCGGGTAGAGATGGCTGCCGACATGCAAGCAAGGTCGGCACTGGACGCACTACTGCTCACGGATGAGCTGC
>CAZXIO010000082.1:0-5526 GCA_964640805.1 uncultured Candidatus Peribacteria bacterium | reverse complement strand
TAATATTCTAATCTCCAATCTCTATTACTCTACCGTCGCGCTGAACGTCACCGGCGTTGTCGGTTTGTCGTCACCGTCGCGGGGGACTTTGACGATGGCGTCCACCACGTCCATGCCGGCAGTTACCTTGCCGAACACGGTGTACTTGCCTTCCAGCGGCTTCACGTCCTTGGCCTGCACGATGAAGAACTGACTGCCGTTCGTGTTGGGACCGCGGTTCGCCATGGCCACCGCGCCGCGCACAAGCGGGAGGGACTTCAGCTTCGGGTCGTACGTATAGCCCTGCTTCTCGTACACTTCTTTCATTGTCAGCTTCTGCAATTCGGCCGGCGCGTCGGAAGCCACATCCTTCACCTTCAGCTTGTCGAGACCGTAGCCGGCGGCGTTGATTTCGTCACCGAACTCGGGGCCGTAGATGCTCTCGCCGCCCATGCCCGTGCCCTCGGGGTCGCCGCCCTGGATCATAAAATCGGGGATCACGCGGTGGAAGGTCATGTCGGCAAAGTAGCCGGCCTTCGCGAGCAGTAAGAAGTTCGTGACGGTCTTCGGTGCGGCATCGGCATTCAATTCCAGTGTGATATCGCCCTTGCTTGTTTTGAGCGTCACCGTCTGCTTTCCCTTCAGGTACTCCCCTTCTTTTTTCAAAGAGGCGCGAGCGGAGGCAAGCGCGGCAGCAGCTTTGGCGGGCATTTGGCTCTGTTTCATGGAGTCGGAAGGGGGAGGCGTCTGTGTCGCAGGGGTACAGCTGACCAGCAAGAATGCCAGCGCGAAAAGCGGGATGATGAACTTGTACATAGCTGGGGGAGAGTAGTGACGGCGTTACGCATGGGCAATCAACTCCGAAACAATTTTGCATGTCTGACCATAACAGTACACAGTATGAATCCATGCATCCTTGCCGAATTCATCGGCGTATCTCGTAATCATGTTTTTTTTGGTCGGAAGAAATGAGGTTGAGCTCACGGTGATTTAGCAGTCTGCATTCACTCACTGATGTCATGTTTTCCTGTCTCCAGAACGATGGAAGCGATGCGATCGGCGGCATCGGGAACATGCAGCGTGAGGACCGCATCGTGCATGCGCCGGCGAGCCGCGGCATCCGTAAGCAGCTCTGTCACTGCCGGCAGCAGAGCGCCATCCATCGCCTCCTGATGCAGGAGCACGCATCCCCCGCTCCGTGAGGCGGCCTCGGCATTGCGCAGTTGATGGTCATGTCCCACGCCCCTCAGAGGAATGATGATCGTCGGGATACCGCATGCGGCCAGCTCACCGATGTTACCGGCTCCTCCGCGGCTGATCGCAAGGTCCGCGACGGCGTAGAGGTGCGGGAGCTCATGCTGTGCGAACTCCTGTGACCAATATCCTTCATGTTGTCCTGCGCCCTGCTTCCCTTTCCCCGTTAGGTGGATGACGTCCGCGATCATCAGAAGTTCTTTCAGATGCCGTGCGATCGCATCGTTGATCGCGACGGCGCCCTGACTGCCGCCCGTGACGAGGAGAATGGGTTTTTGGCCGGAGAATCCGGTCAGTCGAAGTCCTTGTTCCCGTGAGCCCTGCGTCACTTCGGGGCGAATCGGATTGCCGGTGAAGGTTCGGCCAGTGGCCAGTGGCCAGTGGCTCGTAGCTTTCCCGGTGGGAAATCCTGTGCAGACGTTCGTCGCCCACTTTGATATCAGCCGATTCGCTCGTCCGCTTACCGCATCGGACTCGTGCAGGACCACGGGCACGCCGGAAAATTTTGCGGCAAGCGTCACGGGAATGCTCAGCGCGCCTCCTTTACTGAAGACGACATCGGGCGAGTATTCACGGATGATCCTGCGTGCGGCATGCAGTGCGCCGATTATCTTTGTCAGAGATCCGAAGCTGAACCGACGAACCGGAATCTGAGTGAACGGTACGTTCTCTTTTCTCAAAAAATCTCCATCCTCTTTTCTGTCGGTGCAGATGAAGTAAGACTCAGCCGCGCCGTCGATCTTTTGACAAGCACGCCAGACGGCAACGCACGGAGCAATGTGGCCGATGGAACCGCCGCCGACGAAAAGAATTCTTGTAGAAGCCATAGTTCCTATTTTGCCTCAATCATATAGGACTTGGGAAAGAGGACTTAGGACATCCGAAGTCCTAATTCCCATGTCCTAAGTCCTAACTGTATCTCCTCCTCCACTGCACCCTCTCCGGTTTCGCTTTCGTCCTCCTCGCCAGACTCGCTTCTTCGGTGGAGTGCATCGAAATATTGAGCAGCACTCCCACGGCGCCCAGCAGCGTGATCAGCGACGAGCCGCCGTAGCTGATGAAGGGCAGCGTGATTCCCGTCAGAGGAAAGACACCGATGTTCACCATGATGTTCACGAGCGTCTGCACGCCGATCCATGTGGTGATGCCCGCGGCCACCAGGAAGCCGAAGCGATCGGGAGCGTTTCGCGCGATCGTGTACCCGCGATACACGAGGATGCCGTACATCCCCAGCACGATCAGCAGCCGCAGGAAGCCGAGCTCTTCGGCCATCACCGAGAAAATCATGTCGCCCTGCACTTCGGGCAGGTAGCCGAACTTCTGCACCGATTTCCCGTACCCCACCCCGAAGAATCTTCCGCTGCCGATGGCAATGAGCGCCTGGCAGATCTGGTACCCCGCCGTCTCGCAGATTTTCGATTTCACTTCCACGTCGTCGGGATGCAGCAGCACCGCCAGGAACGCCGTGAAACGCAGGCGCACATATTCCTTCTGCAATATGATGGGCAGCCCGAACGTTCCGGCCAGCGTCGCACCTGCGAGAAAGTGAATGAAACCGCCGCCGGCGATGAGGAACATCACGCCCGCGATGGCCGAGAGCACAAAGAAGGATCCCAGGTCGGGCTGCAGTGCCACGAGGAGCGTGCTGATCATCAGGAGCGTCACGAACGGGACGAATCCTTCGCGGAATGTGCCGATGAGCTGCTCGCGCTTCTGCAGCCAGACGGCCAGATAAAAAATCAGCGTCAATTTCAGGATCTCGGTGGGTTGCACCGTGAAGAACCACAGGTTGATCCAACTGTTGCTCGTCTGTGCACCGCCCGGCTTGAGTCCCGGGATGAACACGAGCATCAGCAGTACCACCGTCCCCAAGAAAAGCAGGCGCGCATGACGTTCCCACAGGCGGTAGGGAATGGCCGCCATGACGAGCATCACGCTCAAGCCGATCGTCACGTGCGCGAAGGTGCGCCACAGATAGAAGGAGTTGCTTCCCACCCCCGTCAGCCGCAGTGTCAGCTGGTAACTTTCGAACACGCTCACGCTCGCGATCATTGCCAGACCAAAGAGCGTTAGGACGACGGTGATGCCGAGTAGCAGGAGGTCGATCCTCTTAAACATGGGGTTGAAGTATATACTCATCATCCATGATCATCTTCTGGTCCGTCACCGTTCTCAGTCTCGCCGCGAGTCTCCTCGCCAAGTTTCTTGCCGATGCATTCCTCAGCGAGCGAATTCCCGTCCTCGGCTCCTTCGCCGGTCTCCAATACTCCCTCAACCCCGGCATCGCCTTCGGCATCCGGTTCCCGTGGGGGCTCGAGTCGCTGCTCGTTCCTCTTGCACTGAGTCTCGTCACCGTCGCAGCGTTCAAATCGGCGCGGACGCGGTGGAGTCAAACCGGCTTTGGGCTCATCGTGGGCGGTGCGTTCGGGAATGTGATTGATCGTATCGGCGACGGCGTGGTCACGGACTTTTTTCAGGTGGGGACGTTCCCCATCTTCAATGTTGCTGACAGTTGTATTACGATTGGGGTAATGGTGCTGCTCTTGGAAATGTTGATCCAAATGGCCAAAAGGTCGAAGATCGAAGGCTAAAGGTCGAAAAGCGGATGACTATTGTACCGGTTCGTTTTTCGAGCTTCGACCTTTATCCTTCGGCCTTTTTATCTGCTATTCTTCCTCCTCTCTTAACCCTCCTTTAATGGACGTCCGTTATCGCATTCGCGGCGGCATTCCTCTGGTCGGCGACGTCACCGCCGGAGGATCCAAAAACGCAGCATTACCGCTGATCGCGGCCAGCCTTCTGGCGGACGGTGAAACGGTTCTGCGCAACGTCCCGAAACTCCGCGATACGCTGGCGATGCTCGAGATTCTCACATTCCTCGGAGCCGACGTCAGCTTCGACGACGGTACCGTGCGCATTCGCACGAACAGAGTTCGCAGCCGGGCAATCCCCACCGAGCTCGTTTCCTCCATCCGCGGCTCAATCCTCTTTCTCGGTCCCCTCCTCGCGCGCTTTGGAGTGGTGGAAATGCCCTACCCGGGGGGCGATGTAATCGGCAAGCGGCCGGTCTCGGCGCACATCGAAGCGTTCAAACAGATGGGCGCCGAAGACATGAGCACGTTCGACGTGTTGCACCTGCAGGGGAACCTGCGTGCGGCGCGCGTCATTCTTCCCGAATTTTCCGTCACCGCCACCGAGAACGTGCTGATGGCGGCGTCGCTGCTTCCCGGCAAGACGCGCATCGATCTCGCCGCCGCCGAACCGCACGTGCAGGAACTGGAATCGCTTATTGTGAAGATGGGCGCCAAGATCGACGGCATCGGCGGCCACGAGGTGTACGTCCACGGGCAGAAAACACTCTCTGCGGTGGAACACCGTGTCACCTCCGATTACCTCGAGATCGGCGCGCTGTGCGTCGCCGCCCTCGTGACGCGCGGCAGAGTGCGCATTCACGACGTGGAATATGAGCAGCTCGTCGCATTTCTCGATTCGCTCCGCCGCTTCGGAGCCGTCTGGAAGTATGAGTCCGGCGAGAAAGTCCTCTTCATCGACGGCGAGCTCAGCACATTGCAGGCCATGAACGTCCGCACGAACATCCACCCCGGGTTCCCGAGCGACCTGCAGGCCACCACCGGAGTGGCGATGACGCAGGCGAAGGGAGTGAGCAGGCTTTTTGAACGTCTCTACGAAGGCCGGCTCGCGTATCTCTACGAACTCGAAAAAATGGGTGCGCACGTCGAAGTGCTCAACTCACACCAGGCGCTCATCATCGGTCCCACGCCGCTTCGCGGCCGCACCGTTGCCAGCAACGACATCCGCGCCGGTGCCGCGATGGTCCTTGCCGCGCTCTGTGCCGAGGGCGACACCACGATCACGGACGTGCGGTATATAGAAAGGGGGTATGACAGGCTGGATGAGAAGCTCCGGAGTCTTGGGGCGAAGATTGAGAGGATTGAAGTTGCATGATGCATGGCAGAAGTTGTCATGCTGAGCTTGCGAAGCATACAATCGCGAATTTGCCGTCCCTCGCAAGCTCGGGATGACAAATTCGCTTCCAGCTCCCTTTTCTTCCACTCAGTTCCCCTCTACCATCCCCCCGATGCTTACTTTTACCTCATTGGGTTCCGGTTCCTACCGCATGACCGGCGGCAAAAAGCCGCTCGTGATTTTCCCGGGGAACAAGAGCGCCGATAAGAATGTGCTCAAGCTCCTGCCCGGCCCCGAAGAGACCACCGAGTCCGACGTCATCTCCTGGCCGGGCGAATACAACGAGTACGAGGTCTCCATCCGCGG
>CAZXIO010000081.1:3403-5649 GCA_964640805.1 uncultured Candidatus Peribacteria bacterium | reverse complement strand
CGTGTTCAGGTCCTGATCGATCACGGTCTGCGTCACGTGCTCGTCGATGAACGTCCGAAGCGAGCGAAAGAATTGTGCGACGGATGTTCCCGTGCGCTCCTCGATCACCGCGCCGTTCCAGGGGAATCCCCGGAACAGAAAATGATGGATATCGTAGATATCACGACCCGCAAGCGTCCCATGCTTTTCGAAACGATCGATCGGTGTCACCAGTTTGTTGGCCACCATTGTCGCGACCGTCTGGCATGGGAGAAATCTGTCGATATCCGCGAAACGAACGACTTCGTATTCGTTGCTTTTCGGCGGAGGCACGGTGATATCGAGAGCAATAGTGTTGCGCTCCCCTTCTGCGGCATCGTAGCGAAGGAAGTACTGTGGGACGATTCTGCTCCCGTCTTTGATCGCCAAATGCAGGCCGGAGAAAACGGACTCCAGACGCTCCCGTGCCCGAGGCACGTCGTTCCTGGAGAGGAGATCAAAATCCAGATCGACGGAGAAGCGATCGAGCAGGTTGCGCATGGCGGCACAGGTTCCTCCTTTAAACCGCAGCATCGCAATGAGCGGACGATCATCCGCTATTGCCGAGAGCAGGCGCAGCATCCAGGCGCGGTGCACGGTATCTTGGGCGTTAGGAATCAACATAGCGGCGGGGAGTGAGCGGGTAGCCGATCTGCTCCTGGAGCACCCGGACTTTCTTCCAATCGACGGGACGGTCGAAGTGATACACGGGATCGAAGTACAGCATATCTGCGACTGCACGCTCGGGGGTCGCCCGAAAGACACTCCCGATACTGATGATCCCCTGCTGATTGTGCAGGAACCGCGGATGCAGCCGCCGACTGACAAAATGATGCCCGACGGAATCGAATCGTCGCGAGACGCCGGAAGCGAACGTCACGACATGGATGGATTGCAGAATGAACCCCTCGTCGCGGAGAACGGACTCGGTGGTGAGATACGAAAAACGATGAAGGCACGCGCTCCCGAGCATCACGGGATCGATCTGCTCCGGCGGCAGGATACTCAGGAGTCCCCGTTGAATGCGGTGCAGAATCCCCTCCCGCACCAGACGATGCACTGTCACCCGGAGCGTGTTGACGTTGCGGATCCCGAGCAGGATCGCGAGATCGTCGATATGGAACAGTGACTGCCGACTCCTTGCCAGCAGTGCGATGCGTTTGGCCGATATGTTCTTAGAAAATGTACTCACCTGTACATTATAATATAACTAAATGAAGCGAGTCAAGAGGAATCGTCCGCGCCTTCATCATCGCCACCCTTCGCTGCTATGTGGGAATCGGGGACGGCATGAACGATTGCCGATCTTACACGCACATCTTTTCGTACAACTTCACGACGTCTTTCACCGTGCCCTTGGCCACGGAAATGCTCGACTTCTTTGCCTTCTGCAATGCTGCGTACCCGTGTTCTCCCGGCATGCGCACCGGCTCGCCCGAGGCCGTCTTGGATTTGCTGACACGCCTCAGGTGCCCGTCGATGATCTCGTGCCCATGTTCCCCCGGCTTCACCGCATACAGGAAGAGTGAATTGCCCCCGAGCATTATTTTATCTTTATCCGGAAGGTGGCCGTTCACGCCGTCCACGAAGTCGCGCACACCCATGCCGAACGCGGCGCCCTTGTACCGCGCGATGGCGCCGCCAAGCGCCTCCAGAAGCGCAGCATGATCTTCGGTATACAGAAGAGCCGGATCCATGACGGGTATGCCGTCGGCAGTCACCAGCACTCCAATGGGCACGAGCAGACCGTTCTGCAGCGACACTTTTACGAAGCCTTCCGGTCTTGCGGTGGTCGCAAAATCGATGATGCTGACGCGTTTTCCGGCGCCGGTGCTGTTCGCAATGCCGAAGGGATTCGTTCCCCAATCGCCTTCGATGCAATCGGGTAGGCCCGTGCGTCCCCATCCCTGCACGTTGTACATGGCAAGCCCCAAGTATCCCGCGTCGGCTATTTGCCGCAGAATGAATTCGAGCCGGCCGGCATGGCCCATGTTGAACGCCGTGACTGTCATCGTATGGACGTTCGGTTTCGCCATCTGTTCCAGCAAGTACTGCGTCGCCATTTGCGCACCCACTTGGCCGAACGCGCCGTGGCCGTCGAAACGCGCAAGACCTCTCCTCTTCTCATACATCGTAACCTTGGCGTTCGGCTTTATCCTGCCGTTCAAGATGGCTTCCACGTAGCGCATCATGCGGATCATGCCGTGCGTGTCGTGCCCCTGGGCATC
>CAZXIO010000081.1:0-3303 GCA_964640805.1 uncultured Candidatus Peribacteria bacterium | reverse complement strand
CATCGGCATTCTTTCCCGACACTGATCCGAATATTCCTGCACTTTGCCGAGCATCGGCAGTACGCAGTTATTGTGGATCATCGTGCGCGTGGTGTCCGCTCTCGCTTGAATCGCCAGATCCACCATGGCGTCGTAACAGTCCAATGATGCTTTCAATTTCTTCCGGCATCCCCTCGCCTGTTCTTCGATCCGTTTCAAACGCACATACTCGGACGGTGCCTTGAACCACTTCATCCGCTGGGCCTGATCGGCCGTGAGCGCAATAGGTTCGTAGTTCTCGAGTGCTTTCATAAAAGGGGTGACTGTAGCAGCGGGCCGATTCTGCTGCAATCGGGGAATGGCTGTCGTATGCTTGCCCCATCGGCAAAGCGCGGTATGATGCCCCATCCTGCATGATCGAAACACTCCCCCAGCGGCAAAATCTGCCAATGCAGGTCCTGTCACCCGTCCTTGAACTGGGCAAGGGAATGGCACGCGGAGTCGTGTACGCCACCCTTGTCGCGGGACTTGCGGACTACTGCGTCCACACCGGAGCAGGGACAGAGAAAGTTCAGCAGCTGAAACTTTCCGCCACAGAGGTCAACAAAAAACTGATAACCATGAAAGGAATCAGAGTCACCCGCATGCCGCTGCTTGCGGAGAATCCGTCTGCGCCGATCATCATTCTGATCGAGGATGTGCACGGAAGTCCTGAGCGTGAACTGGAAGTGCTGGAAACGCTCCGCAAAGAACTCGGCCTCTCGCACGTCGGGTTTGAAGGCTGGGCCGGCAAAGAAGCGGACGAGAAACGCGGACGACAGATCCTGAATGGGGAAGAAGATTTGATCAGGGAAATGCTCAAAGATAAACGCTTCACCTGCATTCCTCTGGAAGATCCCGACGTTCAATTGAAAACGCTGAAACTCGTTGCATGCAGGTATCACATCGAAATGAAAAACTGTGCCGAGCTGGCGAAGACAGTGAAGAGTGAAAACGTGCGGAAAGCACTCCTCGCACTCGAAAACATTCAGCGCTCGATGAGCAATGATCATATGCAACGGGTCGGCATTGAGCCGACTCAGGCCAATTATGACCGCCTCATCACGGAGATGGAGAAGGAGATGGGCAAACCAATCAGGGTTCTTCTGGGAGATCCGAAAAGCCCGCAGAAATTCAATGAACTCTGTGACCCCACTGTCGTGGTTCAGCGAAGCAACATCGGAATAGAAAAGATGCGCGACCGGGTCGGCAAGGACAAGGTGCATGTCTCTGCCGTGGTCTTCGGTCAGGGCCATACTCATTCTATCCACGCACATGCCAAAAAAATCGGCGGCGCTCACATCCTGACAATCGAATGGGCACCAAAAGAGGATGAGAAGAAAAAATAGGCCTTATCAATGATGATACCCCGTCCTCTTCGCAATTTCGCATCCTCGATACAGTTGCTCCAGAAAGACCAATCGACAGAGTTCATGCGACAGGGTCATGTCGCCTGTTTGTTCAGGTCGCGATAGTACGCATCTTTCGCCGGATTGTCTTTGATGCTGCACGTTGCCCCATCATGAGACATGGCATGACGATGTTCGATCGTTGCACGACGAACATCGCGGTCTTCCAAAAGTTGTTCGTACGACTCCAGAAGAACTTTGTTCGAGATAGGCCGCTTCTTTCTTCCTTCGGTCCTGCGTATCAGATGATCCTCGGCGAGAATTTTGATCCATAAGTCGATGTCTGATCCCGTGAAAGCATTTTGAATATCGCAAATTTCGTTCCGGTCCGACCCATCTCCTTGTTGGTTGTGTGTGTGCTTAACGAGCAAACCGCGGACGACGCGCGCATCGGCTTCAAACGGAACGAGGAGTTGGTTCCGCTTCTGTTTAAACATATGCAGCAATTGATCCGTGCCCGGCATCGGCACGATGATCTGCCTGCCGAACCGTCCGGCACGCAGCGCGGCCTGATGCATCAGGTCGGGCCGGTTCGTGGCGCCGATCATGCTGACTCCTTTCACTTTGTGCATGCCGCTGATGCGCTGGAGAATCGTATTTTGGGTGCGCAATGATTCTTCATGCATCTGAGCGGCACTCGGATCGTTCAGCGCCGCTTCCAGTTCGTCTAGGAAAACGATGATCGGAGCGTTCTCCTCCAAAAAATCCATCAGTCGATTGGCATTCGCGTTCGACTCGCCCACCCATTTCCAGAACACGTTTGAAAGATTCACATGTGCAAACCGGACATGCTTCTTTTGGTCACGAATGGATGCATTGCCTTCGAGAATTTGGCGGGCCAACGCTTCGGCGAGCAAGCTTTTGCCGACGCCGTAGTACCCCACAAGGAGTGCGTGTTCCGGCTCGGTCTGAATGAGATCGGGCCTTCTGGCACGATAGACGAAAGGCTTGAGACGATGAATGGCGCGCTCCAGACCAATCACATCGTCCATGCTTCTCAGCTCTTTCGGATCGGTGATGAGCCGGACAGTATTGGGGGGAAGATCCCGTACCGGATCAATTTTGCCGCGATTGTAATTATCCGACGATGCCCCGACACGTTCGGCGCGCGGTCGATCCAAATCCAACGCGTCACGAGCTTCTTGCCGGGTATCACGCTTGCCTCGCTGTAGACGCAATTCTTTATAGGCTTCCCTCAGGGCCTCCTGTGCAACGGTGCCGATCATGCCAATCGTTTCGGCCGGCTGACGGTCGAGGAGTTGCTCCGAAAGGAGTACCGGCAGACCGGGCGTCTTCTCGTAGAGCCAATGAAGCGCATGATAGAGTTCACTGACGGCCGAGATGCCATGATGGTGCTTTTCCTTGTCATGGGGGGCAATGGAAGCCTTTGTGAGCAGCAGCTGGATATGATCCTGGGCCAAAAAAGCATGGAGTGCTTCGACGATACGCTCGATGATAAAGCGCGCTTGTTCATCGGACAGGTGCATAAGATCATTCATCGAGAGAATATGTTTATTGCCCTGCTCTAGCTGGCAGAATGCTTCCAAAATCATTTTATGGTGCCCTCTATCGACATGCATGTGCGGCAGCACCGCATCAGGAATGGGGAGAGCACGCACGTCGATCCGCATTTCATGCAGTTTGCGAAACATGCTTTTGCGTGCTGCAAAGGTCAATAACAAGATCGTTTCTGCCGGAAGCATTTGGACCGATTCGGCATCGAGACGCTTATCTTGTTTCACGGCCGCAAGTGCGCGCAGGCCCATGACCTCCGACATCACCATGCATCGCGCCGCATGTTCATCATCCAGGGCCCGCTGCGCTTTCCTCGATATTTTGCCCCTCCTTGTCGCGGGTGCTGCAGATCTTTCTCTCA
>CAZXIO010000080.1:0-5683 GCA_964640805.1 uncultured Candidatus Peribacteria bacterium | reverse complement strand
CGCAGGAGAAGCTCGCCAAAGACATCGCGAAGAAGATCGAGGCGGAGTTGACGTATCCCGGCGTCATCAAGGTGAATGTCATACGCGAGCGCCGCATAGAAGAACTTGCGAAGTAACAATTTTCTCATTCAAACCACTGCCCTTACGACATTTGTATCGGCAGTGGTTTTGATGTAAAATATACACAACATCCACCCGCACTCTATATGTTCACCTATTACCGGTTCACCTATTCCCGGACGCACATCGTGATCGCCAGCGTGGCTTTCGCCGTCTTCGCCATCGGCATTGGCGGCGCAAATGCATCGGAAACCGCCATCGCGAACTCGAAACTCCTCGGCTCGTTACTGACCGCCCAGATCACGATGCCGGATCTACGGCCGGGACCATCGAGCCCCTCCTTCATACCCAATCTAGGCGACGACATGATCAGCGACACCTGCAGCGACAGAAGTAAGTGCGGCCCCATGTTGGGGCTGGCCAACAGTCGATGTTCGGATGGTTCCCTGAACGGACCGACAGGACGGTGTCTGAAGCGCAAGGATGGTAGCTGCGGTTGGGAAGTGCGCAGTTGCACGAACAACACAAAACCCGGCGATGCCTGCACCAAGAGTGAATGCGGCCCGCAACCATTGGGTGCGAACTACATCTGCACTGATGGCAGCAAAGGCGGCCCGACGGGAAAGTGCCTGAGAAACGCGAAAAACAAATGCAGTTGGGAAGTGCGCAGTTGCCGTAGAAAGGGCGACAGCGGATCGGCCAAATGCGGCGATGGAATCTGCCAGAACACTGCAACATACAGGGAGAGTCCTAGGCAGTGGATCTGTGAGTTTGGATACAGTCCATGTCCCGTCTCTTGTCCGCAGGATTGCCATTGAATGAAAACGGGCTCAACCAAGCACATACTTCCCCCGTTCCACACGAATCAGCCGGTCGGTAAGCAGTTTTCGTAGAACGCTCTGCAACCATTTGCGGTGCGCCGACGGACTCCAGTCGATGGCAACTTGTTTCCCGATGCCCGCGAGGGTGAGGCCCTGTGGCGCATCCCTGAGTACATCGACGACGCGGCCGCGGAAGATGCGGTTCGGGATGAACGTGGACCCGACGAGTCGGCCGGGTTCGGACTTGGGACTTAGGAAAAAGGACTTAGGAAAATTTTTCCGAGTTGCTTTCATAATCGCCTTCTTCGTCAGAGGACATATCTCCCACCGCGGATTTTTTTTCGTCTGAACGAGCGAGCTGAAGTCCATCAACGCAGCATGCCAATCGGCAGCTGTCATGCCGTCATTCAATGCCGCGATGAGAACCTCCCCCGCTATCTTCAACAGATACTCATCATGCTTCTCCCACGTCCCGTCCGCATTCTCCGGACCGACGAATGTCCTATGCAAAATTCGACGGATGTTGGTGTCGATGCACGGCGTCGGAATGTTGAATGCGAAGTTCCTGATGGCGGCGGCGGTGTAATGGCCGATGCCGGGGATGGACATGAGATCGTCCATGGATGTTGGAAAGCCGCTGTCATGGTGAGCTTGCGAACCATCAGCGGCGTTGTCGTCCTTCGCAGGCTCAGGATGACAACGCTCCACAATCATTTTTGCCGCATCCCTCAACCTCAAAGCGCGACTGTTATATCCCATCCCCCGCCACGCGATCAGAACCTCTCGATTGGACGCCTGCGCGAGTGACGCGAGCGTGGGGAACGTCCTGAGAAAATTTTTGAATGTGACGATCACGCGGGGCACCTGCGTCTGCTGCAGCATGATTTCGGAAACGAGGACGCGGTACGCGCGTTCGGTATCGTCTTCGATCTCCAAATCACGCCAAGGAAGGGCGCGCTTGTGACGCGCATACCAGCCTTGAATTTCTCCGACAAAACGGTTGACGCGTACTTCTCGTTTCATGCGTGAACAGAGTATCATCCCTCGCCATGTTCCTCATCCTCCGCCTCATCCGGCAACAGGCAAAACGGCACCCCGTTGAATCGGCCGTGACCATGGCGCTGATCCTGACGGTGGCGGTTTTATGGATCGCGGAGCCTCTCTATAGCAGCTACGCAATCGATGCACTGCTCGTGGCCAAGACGGGGGGCAGTCCCGACTACGTACGCATTTTCGGGTACTGGGCACTGCTCTTCATCGCCATTTCGATTGTGCAGGCGCTCGAGAAATACTTCACGTGGGATCTCGATAATCTGATGGTGCTTGAGCGGCGCGAGGACATCTATGAGCATGTACTCGACCTCGATATTGCGTTCCATACGAAGCAGAAGGCGGGCGAGGTGGTGAAAATACTCGATGAGGGATCCGATACGTTAATGGAACTCCAGCGCAATCTTTTCCTTGAACTGTTGCCGTCATCCATCGCGTCCGTCGTGTTCCTGATCATCGGGTTCATGCTCCAGCCGGTCCTCGGAATGATTCTAGTCGTGAGCCTCACCCTCTACGTCGCCGTGGTGGTGATTGGGATCAAGAAGACCGTCGTGCACCAGAACCGGGTGAACAAATTGTGGATCGAGGCGATCGGCCGCGCATACGACTCGGTATTGAACGTCTTTTCTGTGAAATCGGGCTCACAGGAGAACGCCGAAATGAACCTGATGCGGACTTCGCACCGCAAATCCATCGCGAGCCAGCGCAAAGTGAATTATCGGTGGGCGCTCATCGAGGCCGTGAACTTCTTCATGCTCACGAGGATCCTGCTCATCGCGATCGGAATACTCCTCTATGTACGCGGAAGCATCACGCTCGGGCAACTCTACTTCTTCCAGTTCTCGTTCTTCCGCGTACTCACGCCGTTTGAAATGCTCTCGGGGATCCTCCCACAATGGAACAAGCGCATCGGCAAAGTGCGGCTCTCGGAGCAAATGCTCCGGAGTCTCGTACGGGTAGCGTCGAAACCGGATGCGAAAATTCTTCCCGATTTGCACGGGGAACTGAAACTGGAACGCGTCTGCTTCTCGTACCGGGCAAGCTCGAACCAGCCGGTGATCACCGATGATGACACCGTCACACCCGCGCCGCCCGTACCCACGCGCTATCCGGAAGATGAAAGTGACGTCTCTGCGGCATGTGTGCGCGATGAACATGCCGCGCCGCCCGCAGACGCGCCTCCCGAGCGCGATCATAGCGATGAAGTCCTGCATGATATTGATCTGCGCATCCATGCGGGCGAGCACATCGCCTTCGTGGGGCACTCGGGCGCGGGCAAGACGACGCTCGCGATGCTCCTCAACCGTTTTTATGACGTCACCGAGGGACGGATCCTCGTGGACGGAACGGACATGCGTGATCTCGACATGCACTGGTGGCGCGCGCAGATCGGGCTGGTGTTCCAGGACAACATCATGTTCAACGATTCGGTCCAGAACAATATCCGGTACGCGCGTCCCGATGCGACCGATGAAGAGGTGGCGGAAGCCGCGAGACGCGCGGCCGCGCATGGCTTCATCGAAAAAATGCCGGAGGGATACAAGACGTTGATCGGCGACCGGGGCATTCGCCTTTCGGGAGGCCAACGCCAGCGTGTCGCCATCGCCCGCGCAATCCTCAAGCGACCCAAGATCGTCGTGCTGGATGAAGCCACGAGCGCGCTCGATTCCGTGACGGAACGGGAAGTGCAACAGGGCATCAAAGGCCTGATCGAAGGGAGGACATCCTGCATCATCGCCCACAGACTGAGCACCGTGAGATCCGTTGACCGGATAGCGGTTTTTGACCAGGGAAAGCTGATTGCTTGCGCTCCGCATGAGGCATTGATGAAAACCTGCCCGATCTATCGGGAAATGGTCGAACTCCAAAGTCATGGAATGTTAGCAGAGACCTGAAACCCCTATTGACGGCTCCCATACACATTCCCTAGACTCTCCCAGCCCAAAAAGCTATCCTCCCCGAGAGCTTTTCTCCCCCTTTCCCTCCTTTCGTATGGCAGACGCTAAGAAATTCGACCGGTCCAAGGTCCACGTGAACGTGGGCACCATCGGACACGTCGACCATGGTAAGACGACCCTCACGGCCGCCCTGAGTATGAATTTCTCACCGGAAGGAGAGAAGAAAGGATATGCCGATATCGACAATGCCCCCGAGGAACGCGAGCGCGGCATCACGATCAACACCGCGCACGTAGAGTACGAGTCGCCCAAGCGCCACTACGCGCACGTCGACTGTCCGGGCCACGCCGACTACGTGAAGAACATGATCACGGGCGCCGCCCAGATGGACGGAGCCATACTCGTGGTTTCGGCCGCCGACGGCCCCATGCCGCAGACGCGCGAGCACATTCTTCTGGCCCGCCAGGTGGGCGTGCCGTATATCGTCGTGTTCCTCAACAAAATCGACATGGTCAAGGATCCCGAGCTCCTCGAGCTCGTGGAAGTGGAGGTGCGTGAACTCCTCACCAAGTACGAATTCCCGGGCGACAAGACCCCGATCGTCAAGGGCTCCGCCCTGAAGGCCGTTGAAGGCGACGCAACCGAGATCCAGCATTTGCGCGATCTCTTGGACGTGCTGGACACCTTCATCCCCGATCCCAAGCGCGAGTTCGACAAGCCCTTCCTGATGTCCGTTGAAGACGTGTTCTCCATCAAGGGACGCGGCACGGTGGCCACGGGCCGCATCGAGCAGGGTGTGGTGAAAGTGAATGAAGAAGTGGAAATCGTCGGTCTGCGCGACACCAAGAAGACCGTCTGTACCGGAGTGGAAATGTTCCATAAGTTGCTCGACCGGGGTCAGGCCGGCGATAACGTCGGGCTGCTCCTGCGCGGCATTGAGCGCGAGGACATCGAGCGCGGCCAGGTATTGGCCAAGCCGGGATCCATTACGCCGCATACGCAGTTCGAGGCCGAGGTGTACATCCTCAGCAAGGAGGAAGGTGGCCGTCACACGCCGTTCTTCAAGGGCTACAAGCCCCAGTTCTACATCCGCACCACGGACGTAACAGGTGCGGTGGAATTGCCACCAAACGTGGAAATGGTGATGCCGGGTGATAACATCAAGTTCTCTGTCACCCTCGGCCAGCCCGTGGCACTCGAAAACGGCACCCGCTTCGCCATCCGCGAGGGTGGACGCACCGTCGGTGCGGGCGTGGTGACCAAGATCATAAAATAGTTAAGCGGGGCTGCTCTTTCTCCTCCACTTCCCATGACGCCCGTCGCCCGTTCGCCCAGCTCAGGGCAAGCCACCAAGAAGAAGCCCGCTGCGGCGAAGAAACCCGCACCGAAAACGATCAAGGCTCCGGCGAAAGCTAAAGCAGTGAAGCCCAAGTCTCGCGCAGCCGAGACAAAAGTCTTGCCGGTAAAGGAGAAGGCCGAACCACGCATCCGCATCCGCCTGAGCGCCTTTGACCATACCGTGTTGGACGAGGCCGCTTTGAAAATCGTGGAGACGGCCGAGCGCAGCGGTGCAGTGGTGCACGGACCCATCCCGCTCCCGACCAAGATCAACAAGTTCACCGTAAACCGCTCGACGTTCGTCCACAAGGACGCACGTGATCAATTCGAGATGCGCACCCACCGGAGGTTGATTGATCTGACGGAGACGACCTTTAAAACTGTTGAAAGTTTGCAGAGTTTGAGCCTGCCGAGCGGCGTGGATATTGAGATCAAGATGGGCTAAGTGATCCAGATTGGTGTTTTGACAGTGTTGCATGTTTCTATTATTTTTGATATAATATAATTATGTCAATT
>CAZXIO010000079.1:0-6043 GCA_964640805.1 uncultured Candidatus Peribacteria bacterium | reverse complement strand
CTACGGCATTGCATCCCTCCGTCGCGTGGGCGACGCTCAAGAGGCCGAAGAAGAGGGTGGGGACGAGGAGGAGACGGAGGAGGCGGTGGAGCATGTCGGTGAGGCTACAGGAGCATCTTCTCCATTTCTATATCCGACTGGCCATGACGGCATCAATCAGTTCATACATTTTCTCTCGTTCCGCCAGCAATCTTTCATTTACAGGCCGACCACCGCTATGCAAACCTTCGGACAAAGAACGAGTTGCCATGTTGGGCATCATCGTCGCCAGTTGATTCATCCACTGTAACGTTGCGTGGTCCGAGGCGTCGCCGGTTTCGCATGCGACGATAATTTTCTGCTCCATCGGTCTCTCGCTCTTTGGTCTATTGGTCAGGTCTCTGGCAGCGGAAAACAGATGTTTATTGTCATTCCCGGAGGAAGCCAGCATCACGACGGGCCCTCCCAGATTCCGCATGAGCGGGCTGCCCAACGTATCCGCACCCCCTCCGGCATCCACGATCACCATCGTATTTGCTGGAACCGAATTGAGCAGGCCCATTGTCATGCCTTTAAAGAATTTTGAAGCGTGTGCAGGAAGAATATTTTCATCGAACCGTGATTGAAACACACGCCCCGGCCTGCCATGAGCCGTTTTGTCCGCATATTCACCCCAAAGCCCGGCCGCCAGTATGGACACTCTCTGGGTTTGAGCGTCCTTTGCCGTCGGCAGACCAAGCTCCCCACGAACGTCGAAGAGGTGCCGCTGAACGCACGCGGCAATATCGGCAGGTTCTGCATCGATGTAGTCCAGTAATTCGAGCAGTCCCAGGTCATTGATCTCAGGAAGTTTCATTCTCCATCGGACGGAGGGACTCGTAATGGACGCATCAACAATAACTACATTTTCGCCCTTCAAGGCCGCACGCTGTGCGAATTCTATCGCAGTGCCTGTCGTGTCTGCGTCTGCGGGTGTCCAGAAGTGGACGACGGAAGAGGTTGGTTCGGAGTTCATATTGAAAAAGGAAAATGAAATGAAAATCAGACTGCCTGCCTTTGCACAAGTTCAGGAGGCGTCCCCAGATGGCGGATCTCGGAGAAATGGATGCCTTTTGTATCGTCGGGGATGGGAGCCTGCAAACCCGCATAATCCCATTCCCGGACGAATTCTTCTATTTTGCCGAGTTGGCCGGGCCAAATGCGGCTGGCCATCGTAATACTGCTGCTTGCTCCGTGGGAGCTCATGCGCGTGATGATGCCGCCCAGTTCCTGCTGGATCCGTCTGGCGGATTCATAGTCATGTTTTTTGCCTTGCGCGAAGGGGCTCGTGGCAAAGAGCAGAAGCTTGTATTGCTCCTTCAGTTTTTTCACGACGGCAAGGTTCTTGTTATTGTCGGTGAACGCTCCGAACGTCGTGAGCAGAATCCCCATTGTGCCCCTGCACCGCTCTGCAGCTGAGACAATCGTATCGTGCACGAGTTGAGGATTGCGCGCCACTTCGGCCGTTATTTGCACCACCGACTTGTATCCATCGATGAGGAACGGCTGGAATCGTGTGTCTGTGCCGAAACCGATGGAATGCTGGTATCTGTCGTGAAATTGATTCGTGATTCCGCCAACAACGAAGTCGTCCGTATCCGCGATTGCGGGACCGTAGTTTGATTCAAATGCCCGCACCTTTCGGTCATCCACCTTCTTCGTCCATGCCGGATTCAATGCGCCGCCCGACGAACCTCCTCCCGTCATAAACACGGCGTTCATTGCTTTGCGCTTGAACAGTTCCAGGAGAGTGCTGTTCAGATAGATGTTCGTGCCCACGTCGTTGGGTTTGTCTTCCATTGTTTGCTGGGCCGATACAAAGCCCGCATTGAACGGCACATTTGGCCCCAATTGCGCCATTAAGTTTGTGCACGATTCAACTTTAGTATCGGTCCCATGCGGCACCATGAAACCCACCATCAGTTCACGCAGCAGTCCGCTGGCATGGGTCCACACGTAGGACTGTATAATCGCCATGTCTCCGCCGTATGCATATTCGTATTGCGAGCTGTCTATCCGCATCAATTCCATGCCAACCGGTATGTACGCGTCCGAAATGCCCGACCCTGCCGCAAGAATGAGCTGTTTGGGATCCAGCTTAGACACAAGCGCACCGACTTCGTTTCGGGACATCGTCAGCGTGCCTCCTGTGCTGACGATAGGCAGCACCATCTTCCCCTCTCGTTGTGCGACGAGTGCCGCCTCTTCAAGCGCGGCCAAAAAATCAATCACCTTTTGCTTGTCGACGAAGAGTAAATTAGCCAAATCGAACGGATCCGCATGGAGGTCATCCCCGCTCGATGCAAGCTTGTAATGCTTTCCGCGCCGTTTGGTATTGGGAGCCTGCGGATCGAACGCATCGGGACAGAATGTTCCGTCCCGCACGTATTGGCCGCTGTCACTGATCCAGTATCGGTTATCGAGCTTGTACTCCGATTCAGGGATAAAAATGGAACTCATGAATGATTGATGGGAAACAAAGACAGGAGATCGATCTTCGCTTTCTGGACAAAACAGTCAATTTTTGGTAAAGGTAATTTATTGTTATTTTCTCTTCTGCAAGCCAAAAAACTCACTTTCATTACCTGTCATCGCTTCGCGGCAACGCCGAAACTCTATTTCGTGCCACCGCTCTGTCGTCACAATTGCGACGACACTCGGTCCCCTTTCCGGTCATTGTGAACACATACGAACGCGCGTAGGATCAAGCGCTGTGATCGTCGAACAGTTTCTCAAAAGCATGGGCCTCTCGGAGAACGAGATCCGCGTGTATCTCTATCTTCTCACGCACGGCGAATCGATCGCCGGTGTCGTCACCAAGCGCCTCGCAATGAAGCGCGCTACCGTGTACCAGACCCTTGAAGCGCTGGAGAACAAAGAACTGGTGAACAGCTTCACCAAGAACAAAGTCGCGCACTTTGATGCCGTGGAGCCCGAGGACATCGTGGAGCTTTGTGAACAGAAGGTCTTCCAGATGCAAAAACTCAAAGAGAAGGCGGGGTTACTCAAGAACGAAATGAAGCAGCTGCGCGACAAGGGTAAAATGCCCAAGCTCGAAATCCGCGGGAAGATCAAATACTACGAAGGGCTGGAGGCAGTGACGGATCTGATCAACGAAACCCTCGATGAGAAGTCACAAGAACAGCTCTGCTTTGGGCTGAATACGTATCACACCGATCTCTCGGGCGACGACTGGGGCGATTATACGAAGAAGCGCGTGAAGCGCTGTATGAAGGTGAAAAGTATCCAGCCCGATACACAGAATGCCATCGAGTACAAAGGGCGTGATGGTGACGAACTCAGGACGACACGTCTCGTCCCCAAAGAACGGTTCCCCGGCACCTCCGAAATCAACATCATCGGCGACATGATCGCCATGTTCACGGTGCGCGGCGATGTGCCCATGGGAATGAAGCTCTACAACAAAGACCTCGCGCAGGCGCTGCGCAGTATCTTCAATTTGGCCTGGGAGCGGGCGAAAAAATACGACGAGGAGTTGGGGAAATAATTGTCATGCTGAGCTTGCGAAGCATGAACAGAAGTTGCGATGTCTATCCTTCGCAGGCTCAGGATGACATCGCGGTGTCCATCAGGAGCCCTCCATGCCCTATGCATGAAGGCCACCACTTTTTCGTGTTGTCTTCCCATAATCCTTCACGGTGTCCTCCATGGAGGTATCCTGGAGGCCATGACTACTACTCCACCCACCGGAGCTTCAGCGAAGGCGGGCCTCCTCACCATCGCCGAAGCGGCACAGAAGACAGGCCGCTCCCCTTCTACCATCCGTCGCCTCATTCACACCATCGCCGAGTCCAAAGATCATCCGGATCGCACAATGCTCCAGCCCACCGTGAAGCAGGTGGGTGCCTTCAAGAAGAAAGGCGAAAACTTTACCTGGAAGATTGCCGAGGAGGTGATTATGAAGAATTTTGAAAGAGCCCAATTGGAAGGGAAAAAGTTGAAGACGTACGCGGGCAATGATGTGCTCCAAATTCTCCGCGGCGAACTCGACCTCAAGAACCGCCAGATCGAGAAACAGCTCGATGTGATTCAGTCACTGAACGAGCGCCTGCGCGAGGGGAATATCCTGATGGGCTCGCTCCAGCAGCGTCTTGCATTGCCGGAGGCCCAGTCCCCTACTGATGCTCCTATGGACGTGCCATCCACGGAGTCCTCCATGAAGCCTATGCATGGAGCCTCCACGAAGGCCGCCAAGGCAGCACATCAAAAGGCATCCATGAAGGGTATCCAGAAGGCCTCCATGAAGCCTGCGCGGAGGGGGATATTTGGATGGCTGCTGCGCTGATTTTAACTCTCAGTGCTGCTCGGGATGCGTTCGAACGAGATCTCTTCCGCGCCCGTGGCATTGTTTCTGCGCACTGATTGAATTCCAATCGGCCTCAGACCTGTACCGATCTGTTGCAGGTAGTCCATGAGCACACCCACTTGCTGCGAGGTTGCCGTAGCCATGGCGTCTTGTACAGTTTGAGGCAATACCAGTGCTGCACCTGTGCTTGCGCGATTCAAGCCTCTGGCCCACGTTGCAATGTTTCCCAGTATTGTCGTGTCCATGTCGATATCCTCTCTATATGCTCTGTTAATCGCCCCCTTGAGTGCCGCATCGATGCCTTTGCGGACAGACTCGATATTTTTCTTATTGAGCTCAGCGGCCGCTTTTTGAGCCCCATCGACTGCTGCAATTCCGTATTGCAACAGGCTGTTCATGGCGGGGCCGGGCGCGGCGCCGAGTGGCTGCTCAGTGGCAGAGCCGGAACCCGTGCCGCGCGCCAATGAGACGTTGCCGTCGTTGGCAACGGCGATGCGGGGGCTCCACGCGGTGCCTTCATAGAAGCGACATTGAGTTCTGTTATAATTTGGGTGTTCGGGATTATCCAGTTCGGCGTTTGCCGTTTGGCACCAATTGATTTTCCAGCGAAGAATTTGATTCATATTTGGCGGCCTGCCGTACTGCTGTCCAAATTGCTGCACGTACGCAGCTAACTGGCTGTTGTAGAGGGGCAAGTACACCGTGTTGAGCAGGTTTTTATCAGAAGGCGATAATTCGGTATAAGACGTGCCCCTTTGAGCATCAAAATTGAGGTCCGTATCAAGTCCTGCTCCCACTCTCCAGTTTATGTTGCGCTGAGCAAGGCCTGCGTTGATGCGGGCACAGAAACTATCCTTGAATGCGCGCACATGGTTCATCATGCGATTATCACCCCTCTGAAGTGCAGCCACAATGTGAGGGAGGTTCTGTGTCCCCAATTCCCGATGCATGGATTCCTGATAGTCCTTTTCAATTTGCTGAAATTCGCGCCAATGTTGGCTGTTGTTGAGTTCCGAGCGGGACTGATTCACCCTGTCGTGAAGGTTTGCCGTCCTGCGCAGCGTACCGCGCAACGCCGAACCCATTTCACTCTCAAAATCAGGGTGCTGAGGGTTGTTCAGCTGGTTCAGCATTTCTGCATTGTTGTTCTGCCAGCAGAGCAGGCGTGCTTCGCGGTCGGCGTGAAAAGGGGAGTGGAGTGTGTTCATACGAGTGATTAGGAATTACTGATGGCGGAAGAGAGGGAATCGATGGCATTCGTTTCGGCATGCTGCTCAGCCAGTTCCAGCATCTCTCGATTTTCACGTTCAAATTGGCTCACTTTGCCCTGCAGGTCATCCAAGTATGCATTCAACTGCGTCTCGTATTCGTCGAGGGCCTTCTGGTAGCGTTCCTGCCTCGCATTGTGCTGCTCCTCCGTCTCCCCGGCATACTTTGCGTCCAGTGTGGGCATCATTGCCGTCGTCAGTTCCGGCTCGATCTTGCTCATCAACTCGTTGAAAATATCCTCTCCGCTCGGGATCACGGGTTCCGTCGGCAGCATCGGTGCAAATGCCGAGTAGACCTGCGTGCCGGTGAAGGGATTGATGCCCGGATCGGTCATGTGAATTGATGTGTGTTTCGTCTTCAGTATAGCAAAAAACGTCTCTTTTTGAAAGATGCTTTACAGCGCTTCCCTTAGAGTTTTGGCCGCTTTTT
>CAZXIO010000078.1:3634-6066 GCA_964640805.1 uncultured Candidatus Peribacteria bacterium | reverse complement strand
GAGCGTACAGGTGTGCGATGGATGTCCAAAGTGACAGAGGTTGCAAAGGTGACAAAGGTATATTTTAGTCTATCGTTTTCATATGCAGCTCCTCCCCATCCGCACACCGCTCCTCAAGCCCGGCGATGACATCGCCGATATGATGGTTCACGGAGCCTGTCCTGAGCCGTGCCGAAGGGCTCACCATGACATTGTCACCGGAGATATTGTGATCATTTCATCGAAAGCCGTCGCAACCGTTGAGGGGAACGAAATAAATCTGAGAGCACTGACGGTGTCGGCGGAGGCCAAAAAAATCTCGGCCGAAAGCGGCAGGGACGCCCCGTATGTACAGGCCGTGATGCATGAGGCGGCGCGCATGAACGGCAGGATAGTCAGCACCGCTCCGGGCGGGCTTCTCACAGTACTGCGTCCGGCGGGGTTCCCACGAGGCAGGCTGATGGTGCCGGGTGCCGGACTGGATCAATCCAATATAAAGGAGGGATACGCGATCGGGTGGCCGGTTGATCCCGTGAAGAGTGTTGTGAATTTGAGGAAAAGATTGTTGGAGTTGATAAGGAATCCAAAGAGTCCGGGGATTCCAAGGACCAGAAACAACCTCTCGTCCTTGGACTCTTTGGAATCCTTGGAATCTCCGAATATTGCCGTCATCATTTCGGATTCCTGCTGCCACCCCGGCCGCCTGGGCGTCACTGCCTTCGCGCTCGCCTGCGCGGGCATCGACCCGTTCCTGTCGCTCATCGGAACCAAAGACGCGATGGGAAGGACTATGCGTCACACGCAGGAAGCAGTGGCGGACCAGCTGGCGACCGCCGCAAACATGATCATGGGCAATGCCGATCAGCTCACCCCCGCTGCGATCATCCGCGATCACGGCTTCGCGTTGTCCGATTACGAGGGATGGGTACCATGTATTGAACAAGACAAAGATCTATTTCAAGGAATAATGAAATGAAGCATGGGCTTGCCCCGCATCGACGCGAAGCGTCTGGTGCGGGGAATCGAACCGGAGAATGATTTGTTTGCGGGGATTCTCCGTTAGAATACAAACATGCAGTTCGTCGTCCTGAGCTCATCGAGAGGCACCACCTTCCAGGCAATTCTGGATGCAATAAAGGAGGGAAGCCTGACGGCACAGTGTCTGGGGCTGGTTTCGGACAAGGAAAACAGAGGATGTGTAGCCAAAGCGCGTGCGGCTGACCTGCCTGTCATGATCGTTGAACGGAAGAAACAGGAAACCAGAGGAGAGTATGATCAGCGGCTCCATGCTTCGATTGCGTCATTGCTTTCACGCGGTGAGACGAATCAACGAATCAACGAATCAACGATCATCGCCGCCATAGGCTGGATGTACATCCTCAGTCCATGGTTCATTGCGCAGTGGAAGAACAGGATCCTCAACGTCCACCCGTCGCTGCTCCCGAAATTTCCCGGCGGTCAGGCACATGATGATGTGTTGGCTGCGGGAGACAAGAAGTCAGGTATGACGATCCATCTGATGGACGAAGGCGTGGACACGGGTCCGATTTTGATCCAGAAATCCTGCCCCGTGCTTCCTGGTGACACGCCGCAGACGTTGAAAGAGCGTGTGCAGGGGCTCGAAAAAATCTGGTACCCACGGGTGTTACAGATGATTGAGACAGGTGAGATAAAGTTGCTAGGCATGTCATCCTGAGCCTGCGAAGGACGACATGCAGTTGTCTATGGTTCGCAAGCTCACCATGACAACTTTAGATATAACCCTCCACATGCAGATTTTTCTTATCGACTCCCCACGTCTTCAATGCCAGCTCCTTCACCTCCTTCGTCATGTCCGGATTGCCGCACACGTAGACACTCTTGCGCGAAAAATCCGTGACGATCTGCGGAATGAGCGTCTGCACGCGGCCCTTGTGACCTTTCCACTGCGGTGAAGGGTCACTGAGCGCGACATGGAGAAAAACATTCGGGTGCTGCTTCGTGATCGCTTCCATTTCCTCGATCCAGAAGAGGTCTTCTTCACTTTTGAATCCGAAAATAATGTCCATCCGTCGCGTGTCACCCCGCGAGAGCGCATCGATCACCTGCGAACGGAACGGGGCATTGCCGGTACTTGTCGCGATGAAAAGATAATCATTCTGCGTCTGCGTATCAAGAACAAAATTCCCGAACGGCCCTTTCATCGTCACCGTCGCGTCATCGCCCATCGCTTCCACAATCCACCTGCTCGCGCGTCCGCCCGGCACCATCTTCGCGACGAAGACGATATCGTTTTCCTGCGGAGCCGAGGCGATGGAGAATGCTCGCGTCTGCACATCGCTGTGATTCTCGATCAGCGCGACGTCGAACAGCATGAACTGCCCGGGCTTGAACGTGAAGCCTTCGGGTTTTTTGAGCGTGAATTCGTACACGTCCCGGGCCATGAGCCGCTTGGAAATGCAGGCTGTGGTGTA
>CAZXIO010000078.1:0-3534 GCA_964640805.1 uncultured Candidatus Peribacteria bacterium | reverse complement strand
GCCTCGGGATGGAACTGCACCGCGAAGAATCGGCCCGACTCGTGCCTGATGCCTTCCACGGTCCCGTCATTTGCATTTTTCCACCACACGTTCCAACCCTTCGGTAATTTTTTGTCATCAACGGCAAACCCGTGGTTTTGCGAAGTGATAATACATTTGCCCCCCTTTGTTCCCTCTGTCCCTTCTGTTCCGTCTATCGCCTCGATGCAGGGCTGATTACATCCTCTGTGCCCATACTTCAATTTGTACGTATCCCCCCCGATCGCCAGCGCCATCAACTGATTGCCAAGACAGATGCCGAACGTGAGTTTGTTCAATTCAATCGCGCGGCGCATCGCTTTGATCGTCTGCACACACATCTTGGGATCGCCCGGGCCGTTGCTGACGAAGACCCCGTCGTAGGGTTGCTTATACGAATCCAAATTAAAATCCCACGGCACGCGCACAACCCGCACTCCCCTCTTCAGAAAACTTCTGATGATGTTGCGCTTCATCCCGCAATCGTACGCGATCACCGTGAGAGGATCTCCGAGCGCGGCGAATTCACTTCCGGGATCATACGTAATCGGCTCTTTGCAGCTGACCTCAGCCACTAAGTTCAGCAGATTTGGATCAGGAATCGGTCTCCCCGCTCCTGCCGCAGCGGGAGAGGGGCCGGGGGAGAGGGCTTCAGAGGAAATCCTTCCGAGCATCACCCCCGTCTCCCTCAATTTCTTCGTGAGCGCCCTCGTATCCACACCCGTGATCCCCGGAATCCCGTGTTTCTTGAGCCAATTCTGGATCGAACTCACGGCCAGATGATGACTGTGTTCTTCACTCACCTGCGCCACGATCACTCCGCGCACATGAATATTTTCACTTTCCAGATTTTTCGAAAATCCCCACTCGTTCAGTTCCTCGGAAGGGACTCCGTAGTTGCCGATGAGCGGGTACGTGAAGACGAGGATCTGCCCGCGGTAACTGGGGTCCGTGAGACTTTCCGGATACCCCGCCATGCCCGTGTTGAAGACGACTTCTCCATCACTGTCAGTTTCCGCTCCAAAGGATTGTCCTTCGAATGTCGTGCCATCGGATAGAACCAGAATTGCCATAAAAGTCGGCCCTGCCCGCCGTAATCCCAAAGGGCGGAGGCGGGGACAGGCTACAGTAAAGCCGATATCGGCGCACGGCCAAAATCATCCGTTTCATCGTGGCGTCACCCTCACGCGCATTGCGGGATCGGCCTGCGCCATATTCACTCTCACGGCGCGCCGCACCACGGTGATGCCGGCAGTGTTCACGCAATCCACAGTGAAAAGCCCATCCATCGAGCATTCGATGCGGTATTCATTCGGACCCATCGAGGCATCCTGAACGAAGGCAAATCCGTTCACATCGAGTCTGCGAATGCCCGTGGCGGGATCGAGAATACCCGTCCGGGGGTCGGGATGGGGGGTAAAGAGCGGGGTATTTCCGCGGCTGATTTGAATGTTGCGGGCGGCACGGTCGCCGAAATTGACGGTGAAGGAGCCGCGCCTGCTATTCTCGTTCTGTTCACGAAGCGCTCCGACAGCCTTTGCCACATTCTCTTTGTTGACCTTTTCCGCGTTCTCCGCGGCAAGATTCACAACACCCGGCACGTCGGCGGTGGAAACGAACGTCGAAATTTGCGTCGGCCGGCCCTGACCGGGCATGTTGCCGGAATCCCTCTGTGAAACGGTATAGGTGCCGGGCCGCAGGAACTGGAATTCAAGACGCACGCAGTATGGCCGGTCGGACCCCTGCATCCACGGAGCGTACACGAACCTCACGATGATGCCCTCGCGCCGCAGATCCCGCAGAGGCGTGGGGGAGTTGGTGTCATTCGTCGAACCGTACATCAGCGGTCTCGCGTCCGAGGTCTGATTATTCACCATGTCGCTCGCGTGGAAGCTGATTGCGTGCTGCCTGCCGTCGCGGGTGTACCGCAGAACGACCGGGCTCGCCATATTGCTGGGCTCAATCGGCTCGAACTCATGCACGGGCGGACGTTCGGCCGCATTGGGGTAGCGGTCCGTCATCATCTTCTCGAGCAGCTGGTTCTGAGCGGCCAGCGCCTGCCTGTCGGCGGCGTTGCGGCGGAAGAGCCGGAAACCCCCCTCGAATCCGGACATGCGATCGCCCCTTGCAAGGCCCCTCCGTATCCACCCGGGCGCATTCTGCGCGTAGTAGCGAACAAATTCATCATGCTCGGCGGTGTTATACGCTGCATATTGTGCGCCCAGCGGAAGCCGGCCATCGGGTCCGGGTGTAGTGCTGTCTGCAGCCGGGAGCGGGCGTCGCGGCCCTACGGATCCATCGGGCCACACCTGAAGCGTTCCCGAAATTCCGGCACCGGAGATGATTCCCGGTGGGTTCGCCGCCATGCGCGCGGTTCTGTACGACGCCAAATGCGCGTACTGAGCGCCGCTGTACATGCCCATCATATTCGGTGCGGACGGCTCCAGACCTCCGGGTCCCGTTGATGGACCTGCAGCAGGCCCACCCGCAGGACCACCGCCGCCGGGGGGGACGAAGAGCACCGGGACGTACCCGCCACCTCCGGGATTGCCCATGGGAGCGTAGTTGAACGCAGGTGCGGGAAAATTCGGAGCCACGGGAAGAGGTGCGGCGCTCATGTTCCCGCCCATGGCATTGCCGCCGAAATTGGCAAATCCGCCGCCGCCGAATGCATTGCCGCCCATCGGCATGGACATATTGTTGAAGCTGTACTGATGGCCCCCTCCCGGATACATGCTCGTGCCGAAACCCGATGAGCCGTTTGGACCGTACTGTCCCATACTGAACTGGCGGGAACCCGGACCATGGCTGAACCGGCTGTACGACCCGGATCCGCCGCCACCGTACATCCCGCCACCCATCTGCATCATGGGATTGAACATCGGGTTGCCCTGATTCACATGATGCATGCTGTGCGGAAACATCATGGACCGGTACGAAGCGGCCGGCATGAGGAAATTCTGATATCCGAGTGTGGCATTTGCGCTCTGGAACTGGCGGTTCATATTTGCATTCGGCCACTGCTGCGGCGCATTGTTCCCAAAGCGTAAATTCGCGATCAGCCTCGATTCGGAAACCGGGGATCCTGATGCCGATGAATCACGGAAACGTGTGTTCATTGATCGGAGAAAGAACCGAGTTTCTGTTCGACGGATGCGATCTCGCTCCCCTGCTCGGCGGCCTCTTCGCGCATCGCGTGCGCGCGGACATTCTCTTTGATCCGGTGCGATTCCTGCGCGTACAGATCCGCCGCCTGCGCGTAGACCTGATCGTAGACGTCGAATGTCTGTTGATACTGCTGCATGCGCGCGGCGTGCTCCTCGTGGCTTTCACCCGCATACTTTTTATCGAGCAACGGAATACGCTCGATCATCAGATCGGGGTTCAGGTTCCGCATAATTTCGTCGTACAGCCAGCAGGCTGCCGTGCGGGGCCAGGGGTTCTGAGGGAGGGGCATGGAGTGAGTGTTTGTGACTGTTAGTTCTATTATACTAAAAATAGAGGAATTTTGCAATA
>CAZXIO010000077.1:0-6082 GCA_964640805.1 uncultured Candidatus Peribacteria bacterium | reverse complement strand
AGCCATGCCATGGGCCTCGGTGCCGTACACGCGGGCGTCCGGTTCTACGCCGGTTACCCGATGACGCCCAGCAGTCCCTTGCTCGGCTTCATTGCCGATATCCAGAACAAGACCGGGATGGTGATCAAGCAAGCGGAAGATGAAATCACGGCGGCGCAGATGGTGAGCGGCGCCATGTTTATGGGGACGCGCGCACTCACGGCTACTTCGGGCGGTGGCTTTGATTTGATGAGCGAAACCGTGAGCCTGAATGCCATCATCGAGAACCCGACCGTCTTCGTCCTCGCGCAGCGGCCCGGCCCCGCAACGGGCCTACCGACGTGGACGGCGCAGGGGGACCTTCTGCTTGCCCTCCACACCTCGCACGGCGAATTCACGCGTTGCGTGCTCTCCGTCTCCGATGCGCAAGATTGTTTCGACCTGATGCCGATCGCATTCAACATTGCCGAGCAGTATCAGATCAGCGTGATCGTTCTTACCGATAAGCAGACGGCCGAGGCGCTCTATACGCAAAAGCCGTACGACCAGTCGAAAGCGGAGATCCGGCGCGGGATTGTCACTGACCCCGAGGTCCTGAAGACGCTCAAAGGCACCGACCGGTTCGATCCTCAGGCAAAAGATGGCATCAGCCTGCGATGGCTCCCGGGTACCGAAGCCGCGACCTATAACGCACAAGGAGACGAGCACAGCGGCGACGGCACGGTGGATGAATCGGCCGAGATGGGGCGGCTGCAGATGGAGAAACGCATGAAGAAACTCACAGCGCTCAAATCCGCACTGCCTCCTCCGGAGCTTTTCACGGCCAACAGCGGAGAGAGAGCTGCGATCAACGGCGAACCGTCGCTCGATTTACTCCTGATTGGATGGGGAAGTACAAAAGGCACGGTGCTCGACGTACTCGAAAGCGACGAGCTGAAAGGAAAAAACATCGGCTACCTGCATTACACCTACATGTGGCCGATGCTGGGCGAACGATTCGAGCGGTTGCAGAAGAAAGCGAAGAAGAAGGTGCTCATAGAACAGAACTTTCAGGGTCAGCTCGGCGTACTCCTGAAAATGGAGACGGGGATCGGGATCGGGGATCGGATTTTGAAGTATGACGGAAGGCCGTTCTTCTATGATGAGTTGCTGGAGAAAGTACAAAGTTTCGCGCCAGAGAGTCCAAAGATTCCAAAGAGTCCAAGGAAACCAAAGAATGCTCCCATCATATAATTCTATGCCAATCTTACTCGACACCACAGGCTCCGGCCCTCAAATGAAGGACTACTCGTGCGCCACCAAGTGCACGTGGTGCGACGGATGCGGAGATTACGGCATCTGGACGGCGGTGAAGCGCGCACTGGTCGAACTCGGCATCGCACCGTACTCAGTTCTCCTCTGCTACGACGTCGGATGCCATGGGAATATGTCCGATAAGCTCCTCGGCTATCGTTTCCACGGCCTGCACGGCAGAGTCATTCCATTCGCAGCGGGCGCGAAGCTGGCGAATATGAATCTTCCCGTGATCGCTTTCGGCGGCGATGGTGCGAGCTTCAGTGAAGGTATCGGGCACCTGGTCCACGGCATCCGCAGCAATTACCCGATGACGTTTGTACTGCACAATAATGGCAACTACGGCCTCACCACCGGGCAAGCGAGCTCCCTCACCTGGCAGGGCCAGCCGATGACAGCCAGTCCGAACGGGATCCCCGAGCACACGCTGAACAGTATGGACTTCATCTTCTCGCTCGAGCCCACGTTCGTCGCGCGTGGATTCAGTGGCAACATCCCGCAGCTCACGAAGCTCCTCAAAGCCGCCATCGAACATCAAAAGCACGGCTTCGCGTTCGTCGACATCCTTCAGGCCTGCCCAACCTACAATCATTTTGCGACGCATGAGTATCTGCTGGAGCGTTGCTATGACGTCAGTAAAGAGGGTCACGACGTCACCGATTTCAAGGCAGCCCGCAAGCTTGCGATCGACACAAAGAAACGGATTGCGACGGGGATTCTGTTCCAGCGAGAGGATGTTCCGAATTTCTACGATCGGTTGGTGCCGAGGAAGGAGAAAGAGACAGTCCTCACGGAAGAAGTGCAGAGGGGGGATGTGACGGAGTTGATGAAGGAGTTTGTGTGAAATTCATATGTATAGTATACAAAATACATATGTAAAATAGCAAGTATAACCTCGATAAGAAGCACAATGATTGCACGATCCGCCTGCATTTATTAACTATGCCGCCGCACATACATCCATAGTCCCGTCACGGCACCCACCGAGAGGACAATTACTCCGATCATCCATGCGAGAGCCAAGGGAAGCGTGTGAGGTGCGGGGGAAGGGCCGGGTTTCAGGCTATCCGAAGCAGAATTACTGATGCCGGAAGCCTTCGGTGCTGTCATTTTTAATTCTTCAACGACTTGCTGAGGTGCCAAAGGAATGACAGTAAATTCCTGCTCCTTTTTTTGAGGTGTATCGGCTTGTGATAAGGCCTCATTCAGCTTAGCGGTGTATTGAATCAGGGCCGGGTCAGTCAACAACGGTATGGCAGAACCTGCCAAAGACGGCGCTAAAGACGGTGTGCCATTTTGACATCGAAGAACAGTGACGGAATGTGGAGCAGGAAGGATAATTTTTTTGCCCGTTCCATTTTTCTTGCTTATAAGAAGTATTTCAATCGGCTTGGGAAATATTTCCGAGGGAGCGGAAGCATTTATGCGCAGAGCGACATACGCAACCATAAATCTGCCTTGTATATCATTCTCGTACAGCTTAATGCCACTGATATCACAACTGTTCGTTCGTTGGCAAAAAACCTCCTGAGTGCCAATCCTGATAGAAATATCATCAGGTGTATCCACAGTTGTATCCGGCGGAACATACAAACGAGCAGATACTTCATCGCCCTCAAATTCTTTCGGAACAAGGATTTTGGATTCGATGGTAAACACATCGTCCGCGCATCGTGGAAGAGTGTGCAGATTTCCCGGGTGCTGTATTGATTGAAATCCGGGTCCGAGATTCACCGCCTTGCACTCTTTTGAGAAAACACTGGTGACGACATGCTCGGTCGGAGCGGCGATGACGGGTTTCTTGGTTGGAGGAGAGATTTTGCAGTTGGCGGGACGAGGAGGGCTTAAGTTACTCCCCCTGCAAGTAGGTACGCCATTCAGAAGAAAGGGATTATAGCCGAACAGACAGGTGCAACCGGCGAGCATATCCGGGGTGTATGAGCAACCGGCGGAACCGGAACCGCATTGAGCTGCAGTTTGCGCTGTAACAGCAGAATAATAACTTCCCCCCTCAACCCAGCCCGGACTTATCCCTAACCTGAACCGGAAATTTACCATACCGATAGACCCCTTGACCATGTCGACATAGCGCTGGGGCGCTCCGGCACCGTAACCCTGAAAAGCGAGTGGTTCAAGCTCCTCATTATTAAAAACAAGTTTTACCGTGTATGTTCCATCTTTCGCCCTTTTTAAATTACTCAGGAACTCATTCTTTAATCCTAAGACACGAGGAGTTTGCGACGCACTGTGAAATTTTCCGGCTCCAAGCGAGTGGTCTTTAATTTCAAAAGCAGCATATGTATTATTGACGAATTGCGTTCCGGGCGACAGCCCCAGTATTCGAAAGGTGAGTTCAGTGTACCCCTCCGCATTATATTTTGTCGGGTCTTTCTTCATCGTTGGAAAAGAAGCGTAGAAACTACCGCAACCATGTGCCATTGGTACGAAATCAGATGCGGCGTGGGAACTTGGCTGGTAAAGAGAATTGCCAGGATTCACGGATGGAGATGCGGATTCTTGACCAGGGGCGGAAGGGGGATCGGCTAGCGAACAGCTGACGCCAACGGAGAAATGAGCGCTGTCTTCCATTTGTTGCACCACTTGGGCAACTGTCACAGAGTTCCCGGCAATAATATTGCTCCCAAGAATGTTGGCAGGAGGATTGTTAGCGGGAATCACCTGCGGCTGAGCTGAACCCGGAACATTTTCGGGCGTTAAGCCAACCTTCTCATTACTGTTGGGACCCGATACCGGAGCAGCTTCTCGGGACTCGACGGTACAGGTACTGCTGCAGCCGTCACCATTCGCGGTATTGCCATCGTCACAGCCCTCGTTTGTCTCTCTTTTTCCGTTGCCGCACCATTCATGCTCCTGCAGAAAGATCTGCCCGCATGCCACGTTACACAATCCTTGTTCCTTCCCGCGGTCCTGCAGATTGGACGTATAGCCGGTGAACAGCTTCACCGACGGATCTCCGAGGGGGCAAGCGGTGAAAAGGACGTCATGGACGCACGTTGGTGAACCCGCCCGGCAGCATGAGCCGAGCGCGGGAGGTGGCATTGCACCTCCGCACTCGGTGCCGGTGGTGACAGTGGTGAGTACGTTATTCGACAAGTCGGGATCGAAGAGAGGAGAGTTCCATTTCACCGTAATGAAACCTGTCTTCTCCGAAACGTCCTCAATGTCCACGAAGTGCATCACGCTGTCGCCCGCGCTCAGCGTGCCGTTGGACCATGTTGCCAATGTCGGCGACGAGAGGACGACGGGGATGGGCGCGGTATTATCATCCTGCAGGGGTAAGATCGGTGGCACGATGAAAGCACCCGATACTTCGAGGCTGCCCGAAACGCCCGTGGCGGTGGCTGGGCCTTTGTTGCCGATGGTGAACATGTAGCGGTAGCTGCCGGGCTTAGAAACATCGTGGGCGCAGGTCGCAGGCGACACATAGATGTCGGCCGACTGCGATTGCCCGGTTGCAGCAAGGAAAGGCATCCCATGGAACAGTACTGCCGTGCCGGTGAGCATGCCCACGAAGGCAACGCTCCAGCCGACAATCCACAGACCCTTTTTTTTCTTCAGCATGATTGTGCATAAAACTACGTGCACGGGGGAATATCTGCAAGGTGACGTGATGGAATTGATGGGGGCATTTGTGTAATTTTAATTTGGTCGAATTTGACCTGATTAGAAGGGGCAGGCACGGCGGGCAGGTATGCCCGCCTCTCGTAACAGATTTGAGGGCAGGCATACTTGCCTGCCTGAGAATGCGATTAGTTGTTATTTTAAAACCACCAATCCAGTTCCGTGACATCCCATTTCCCCGAAGCAGATGACCACGGATAATCTTCAGAGCTTTCTACGAGGCCGGCTTTTACGGGATTCATGTGGATGTAGTGCAGTGCTTTTGACCCGCTGTATGGCGTTTTCGCGTCAAAACGTCGCTGCCAGATCGGTCCCAATCCAAGTCCATGAGCAACGCCACATTTAAACCGCCCGATGATTTTTGATAAAGAAGAATGCTTATCTGTGGTGATCAACAAATGACAATGGTCCGGCATCATGATGAACCCATGGAGAAAGAACGGATGTAATTCCTGCACCCGATAGAGAATATCAATGGCTTCACGGGCAAAAGCAGGATTTGAAAAAATCGGTCGTCGGTTCTTCGTCACGGTCGTGACAAATACCATGCCGCCATTCTGCAGGTGATGCTGATCAATCATGGAAAGATCCTGAGTCATGGCGGGCAGGTATGCCCGCCCTTTTTTACCCGAAAAATTGACCGGCAGTGTCTTTTTGGCTTCTGTCTGACGTATTTTCAGTTCTCCTCTCACCCAAAACCCCCTATACTTTTGCCATCTCGCGGGCAGGTATGCCCGCCCTCTAAAGCTATGCAAATCGACGTTTTAACCCTTTTCCCCGGCATGTTCAAAGGCCCGCTCACGGAGTCCATCCTGCAGCGTGCGCAGGAGAAAGGTCTGCTCGATATCCAGCTCCACGACTTGCGGAAATTCGGCCTCGGCAAATATCATCAAATCGATGACAGTCCCTATGGCGGGGGAGCAGGGATGGTGATGCGTGTTGATGTTTTAGCGGCCGCGGTGGAGGAAGTTACGCTCGAGGCGGGGAAGGACTTAGGACTTAGGAAAAAGGACTTAGGAAAGAAGCCACACAGAATCTATCTGTCACCACGAGGAAAAAAACTCACGCAGGCACGAGTCGAGCAACTCGCCAAAAAAGATCATCTGCTCCTTCTCTGCGGACACTACGAAGGCGTGGATCAGCGCGTGATCGACGGGTGGATCGATGA
>CAZXIO010000076.1:0-6404 GCA_964640805.1 uncultured Candidatus Peribacteria bacterium | reverse complement strand
TCACACCCATATTGACTGATTCATGTTTATGATTGATAATGTAATTATGCTTGGAAAAATCCTATTTGTGGGAGAGGAAGTAATACGAGGAATTGGATCACTTGCGATGTGTGATATCCCGAAAGTGAAACGGGTCTATCGTGACGCTCTTGCCAGACTGTTTCCTCGGAGTATCGACGCCGAGGATGCTCCCCCTTCCGTACAAGAACTACATAAAAAATATATACAGTATTACAGGATTGGTTGCCAGACGGGACGGCTGGATTTTTATAACTCTGTAGAAGTTATATCTCTGGAGAGCGGGCACACTCTCTATTCACGCAAAGGAAAAATGTCTCTGCATCGCCCCGCAGGAGGCTGGCTGGATACGCTGGACGTCACACTTGTATGCGCTGTGGATTCCAATGGAAACATCGTTGCCCGCGAAATGCATGGTTTTTGCGAAATCATGGATATTGAGCAACTCTAAATCTTCTTTTCCTCTGCTCACTCCTCCCCCGCCTTACATGACCAATTACATACTGTAAGTTGTATAGGGAGCAGTTATCGTGCCTCCAGCGAACGAAGATATTCTGCAATTCGCGCTCGATCTTCGTTTGCCTTGTCCGCTTTGTGGTAGACCTCTATCCAGACGATCGTTATTCGATCTTCGTGATAGGAGTAAATGATACGCAACGAATCACGACGCAATGCTTTGCAAAACAAGTGACCCTTCACTATGCATGCTTTCTCGCTCCGATGGAGCACAGTGCGATGCTGACTAGGACCGGTGGGATCGAGAGTAATGATACGCTCTTTGAAGTATTCAAAATCCGCAGGAAGCGAACGAAATTTACGGGACAATCGTTCGAATTCTTTCTGAAATGGCGCCAGGATCTCAAAGTGGATCGTTTTCATAGCTACGCATGGAATAGGGCTGCTCGCGATAGAACGCACACTCATATTCCAACTGCTCTCCTATTTTGTGTACTTTCCATGGAAGATCCCCATGAGAATACTCGCGAATTTGTGCTGCGTTCATATTGGAGAACCGGGCAAGTTCCATATCGATATGCTGCAATTCTCTTGATTCGATCTTTGAAAAATCTGCGTCTCTGCGGGGAATGTACTTTTTCTGGTCATACTGGAAATATTTACTCTTTACCCTCACCAAGTCGCCATCTTTCTCCATCCGTGCAACCATCTGCGCAAAGCCGACTGGAGATGGACCATGGTGATTCTTGATGTATTTGAGTCCCATCAATTGCTCCTCAAATTTTTCATAGAAGTCAAAATCAATGAAATACAGAATCTTATAAATAACAGTCTCTCCAACATTTGGCTTCGCTCCTATCTTTTGAAGAATATAGAGCAGAACTTCACGAAACTTATCCATTTTTTCCTGTGGAACGTTGATGCGCATATCATTATTTTCCTCCACTTCCTTTTGCTTTGAAGGTAACGCAGGCAATGAAACTTGATGCTCTTTGCCTTCAAGAAAGTCTTCCAAGCTCATACCAAAGATCCCGGCCAGTTTCTGAGCCTCGGTTACGGTCAAATCACGCTCTCCTTTCTCAATCTGAAGATAGGTGGGCCGCGAAAGTCCTATTTCCTCAGCCAGTTTCTCTTGGGAAATATTCCGTTTTGTACGGAGATGCCGGAGATGCTCAGGGTCGAAGGCCATGGAGATCATGATATTCCTTGTAAAGGAATCCGTCAATAAATGACGTTGGATTTCTTGACAACAAGATTTCTTGAGTATGGTGACTGCTCCTTGCCTCACTCCTCCCCCGCTTTACACAATTTCAACACCAATTTGCAGATCTGGTTCATCACGCCGATGTTGAGCCCGCGGCCGTCGGCTTCTTCGTCCCAAAAGGCGATGATTTCGGTGTTGCTGGCGTGGTCGAAGGCTTCTTCGTCCTCTTCCAGCGCCTTCCGGCAGAAATTGACGCGTTCGGCGAAGAGTTCGACGATCTGGGCATCTATCTTTTGCAGCTGTTCGGCAATATCGTGGGAGACGGGCATGGGGAGTGTGTAACGGCAAACAAAGATCGGCGCAATGGAATGAAATTGACAAATGGAGCAGTCATGAGACGTGGATGGTTCGAGGCTCGGCGTTGCGACGCCTCGCACCTCACCATGACAAACAATCGTCCTATTTATATGTCATGGCGAGGTGCGCCGCAGCGCCTCGAGCCATAACCATGACACTCTTTCATCCAACAGCTATTCTTTCCTCATGCACAAGGCAGAAGCCGCAAAACGCATCTTGAAGCTCCGCGAGGAGATTTGGCGCCTGAACCGGGCGTATTTTATCGAGGACTGCAGCGAGGTCTCGGAAGACGTGCGCGATTCGCTCAAACAGGAACTGATCGCGCTGGAGCATCAGTTCCCCGACTTGGTGACCCCCGACTCCCCCACGCAGAGAGTCGGCGCTCCGCTCGATGGCCGGCTGCCCAAAGTGAAGCACATGCACCCGAAGGAATCGCTGCAGGATGCATTCGGTAAAGAGGATCTGGAGGAATGGACTGATCTGATGCGGCGGTTTCTGGGGAACATGGAACAGGAATTCGAGGTGATCGGGGAATTGAAGATTGATGGGTTGAATATCACGCTGTTATACGAAAGATCGAAGGACGAAGGTCGAAGGTCGAAAGGCGGGACGTATAGATATGTGCGGGCGGTGACGAGAGGGAATGGAATTGAGGGGGAGGATGTTACGCATACCGTGAGGACGATTGGGAGTGTGCCGCTTACTTTATCGCCCTTCGTGGCTCCGCCCTGTCATGGTGAGGTGCCCGAACGAGCCGAGCGAGTGAGGGCCACGAACCAGACGGGCGGAGCACCTCAGGGTGACAATCGTCTGCCCAAGTTCCTTGAAATCTCCGGCGAGGTCTATATGACGAAGGCGGCGCTGGAGAAGGTAAACGAGAATCTGGAGGAGGATGAGAAGTTTGCGAATCCGCGCAATGCGGCGGCGGGGACGGTGCGGCAGCTGGATCCGCAGGCGGCTGCGAGCAGGGATCTGCGGATGCTCTGCTACACGCTGGACAGCGGAGCGGCCGATGCGCTGGGACTGATGACGCAGCAAAGCGTCCTCGACTGGTTTCTGGAGGCGGGCCTTCCCGTCCACCGCGGCTATCACATTTGTAAAAACCTCAAAGATATCCAAACGCTCTACGACAAGACAGGCAAGGCGCGCGACAAGCTTCCGTACGACATCGACGGCTTGGTGCTGAAGGTGAATAACCGGCGCGTGCAGCGCGATCTGGGCTCCACGGCCAAAGCTCCGCGCTGGGCTAGAGCCTACAAGTTCCCTGCCGAGGAGAAGACCGCGCAGATCCTCGATATCGTCCTGCAGGTGGGCCGCACAGGCGCGATCACGCCCGTGGCACACCTGAGCCCCACCCGGCTTGCGGGGACGACCGTGACGCGCGCCACGCTCCATAATGAGGACGAGATCGAGCGGCTCGATGTGCGCATCGGCGATACCGTGATCGTGCGGAAAGCGGGAGACATCATCCCCGAGGTGGTGCAGGTGATGGAAAAGCTGCGGCCGGAGAAGTCCAAACCTTTCCGGTTCCCGAAGAATTGTCCGAGCTGCGGGACGGCTTTGATCAGGGAGGAGGGGGAGGTGGCGCACCGCTGTCCGAATCCGGATTGCAACGCGCAGCAGCAAGAGAGACTTGAGCACTTCGTCTCCCGCTACGCGTTCAACATCGAAGGCCTCGGCAAAGAGACGATCGAAACACTGCTGACGGGAGGGTTTATTGATGATCCGGCAGATATCTTTACTTTGACGGAAGCTGATCTGCTCCAGCTCCCCCTCTTCAAAGAACTCAAGGCCGGCAATGTCCTTAAGAGCATCGAGAAAGCAAAACGCATTCCGATCGAGCGATTTCTGTTCTCGCTCGGAATCCGGCATGTGGGCCGCGAGACGGCGGATCTGTTCGCACGAAGGATCGCATGGCCGACGCGGAAGCTGACTGTGACAGAGCGCGATCTCGACCGCGTGCAGAACTCACTGTTTGGCACGGATAAAAGCCAAGTGAATGTGACGGGCATCGCGCCCTCGGACATCGGGAAGACAATACACGGAATGTCAGTCGAGGATCTGAACGCACTCCATGGCGTGGGTGACGTGAACGCGCAGGCGTTCCGGGAGTGGTTCAATGATCCCGATCATCGGGATATCCTCAGGCGGATGGAGGAGGCCGGAGTGGTGTGCCTGCAGACGGAAGGGTCAACCGCACCGCAGACCTTTGCCGAGAAAACGTTCGTTCTCACGGGCACGCTGCCGACTTTAAGCCGCGAAGAGGCGCGGGCGATGATCAAAGACCGCGGCGGCAAAGTGAGCGGATCGGTGAGCAAGAAGACGGACTACGTGCTTGCGGGGGAAGAGTCCGGGAGCAAGCTGGAAGATGCGAAGAAGCTGGGGGTGGAAGTCATTGATGAAGGTGAATTCGGAAAAATGATCAGTACGTAGGCGTTGCTTGGGCGCCCAAAAATCCCCTTGCACACGCCCCAAAATTTTCTACACTCTCCGCATGCACTCGTCTTTCCTTCGCCGCGCGCGTCGTTTCGACGCCTCCGCCGAGGTGACGTGTGTGCAGTAATCCGATAATCCCATAACGTCCCCTCCGCGGAAAAAACGGAAGGGAAATTTTGTATGACCCTCCTCTCTCCATCGGCCAAAGCCTTCCGCGCGATCCACAGCGGCAAAACATGCCTGATCGTGATGCCCCGACCCGAAGCGGAAAAGATCCCGTCGCACGCACTGGAAGAGACGATCCACGCGCTGCGATCCATGCACATGAAGGTAATGGTGAGCATCTCGGAAGCGGGGGCGGTGTCTCTGGTGCATGAGCAGCGGGAGCGCATCCATGACGTATTCTTCGTGCGCAAATCCGGAGGCCTCCGCGAGGGAAAAAAGACCGTGTCACTGATTGATGATGAGAGCGTTCGGAAGATTCTTACGGGCACACACGACTGTATCAGTGCCGACGATGACATGCTGCGCATTCTGCAATCCGTCGAAGCGATGTTGCCGACGGTTGGGAAGGTTGTGGTGACGGATGACGTCGTGCGTGAGATCGACGAATGGGACGGAGCGGGTTCTCTGTTCTACGACCGGAAATTCCTCGGTCAGGGACCGCTGAAAAAGAGCGAATGGCCCATCATCGACGCGATCATCGCAAAATACGTCACCGAGGGAATTTTCCGCAGAAGGTCGGGGCCGGAATTGGTGACGGCGAAAGAGCACCACCGCGTGCTGCGCGTGAAAGACTCGCCTCTGAGCGGCTTCACGCTGTATCCGCACAGTGACGGCACGCTGGAATTCTCGCTGTTCTGGTCGGGCCATACGGGCAACGGTGCAGGCAAGATCGCCGCACGGCACATCGGCCCCGAAGCGTTGCGGATGCAGGAAGGAAAAGACTGCGTGAACGTGTTCTCGCTCACGAGTGAAGGCCTGATCCCCTTCCACGTTGCGGCGGGATTCACGTACCGCGGCAAAGTGAGTGATGTGCGTCACAACGCCTCCATGCCCGCATACGTTCAATCCTACAGCGAACCAGACCGCGACCCGCACGTGCTCACGATGGCTCTTGCGCGTGATGGAGCGACTCCTTGATCACAACAAGCCCCGCACTCCGATACGCCACGGCAACGAGTGAGAGGAACGGCGTGAGCGCGTAGAGCAGAAAACCGAAAAACGAGTACGAGACGGTCATCTGGACAAGCAACTGTAAAAACGTCTGCAGCACCGTCATCACGATCCATACCGTAACCGAGACGCCCACAAGGCTGCTCAGTACCTGCCACCACTTCCCCTGCGTCTGCGCGTAGCTCTGGTGGAGGCTCTGCATGAGCGGAACTTTTTTCTGGAGGACGAGGACGGGCGCGAAGATGAAGCGCGGCAGGAGCAGGATTGGGAAGGCGAGCGAGGGCAGGACAAAGAGAATCGCACCCGGCTGCAGGAACCCGCCAAGAGCAATCGCAAGCGGCAACCACACGCACGAGGCAAGACCGACGAGGATCCATGCGAGCAGAAAGTGCGGGAAGCTGACGATTGATTGGGTGAATGCGGCTGCGATGCTCTCCACTTTCCGTGACATGAGCGTGAGGAAGTATGCCCGCGAGAAGAGGAACACGATGCCCATCGCAAGCAGCGTGAGCCAGAGTCCCGCGCCGCCTCCGCGCACCAGATCGCTCAACACCCCCTGCATGTATGTGCCTTTTTCGCTGTTGCTCATCGCATTGATCTTCGTTTCAAGCTCGGTCGTGAGCGTGGTCGCAAGCTGCTCGATACTGATATCCGCCGCGCCGCTTCCTGTGAGCGCCGTCTGCAACTCCGTCCACCGCTTCTCCCCGACGATTGTCTGAATCTGATTCTGCAGCACCGGCTCCGCCTGCATCCATGC
>CAZXIO010000075.1:0-6413 GCA_964640805.1 uncultured Candidatus Peribacteria bacterium | reverse complement strand
TGATGAGGCGAAAGGCTGGCCGGCAGGTAATATTGGTTTTAATCCATACAAAATCCGGAACTTTCGCTATCAGTCGGAAGAAGGTGTTGGTGGTACAGGAGCGCCGTGTCGTCGCGGCGTTGCACTCACGCGTCAAAATGTTGCCGACAAGCTGGAAGGAACGGTCTTTGTGTTGCCATTGGACAAAAATATGGATGCGAACACGATCCGGTCAAATAGATTTATCATGCGTTTACCGGTGCAGCTGGCATGGCATGGGCAAATTTTGAAGAGGTTTAAGCAATCACACGTTCGCTGGATTGAAGTGGTGGATGCGGAGCGAAGACTCGAAGAGCGATTGATGGGACCGGATGATCCTTCCATCTGATTTGCCAATGGGAGCATTCTGGTTTTTGAGTCTGTTTTTTGGTGTAATAAGAGGAAATGCACATGAAACGCCTCTCAGTTCAGCCACAACGCCCCGCCATTCTCTTTCGATCTGTACGTCACCGTGTAGCCATCGGGGAACGTCACGCCTTTCGCGCACGGGGGAACATCGGCCGTGAAGGGTCCGCGCACCCAGACCCACATGGCATCCACCTTGTTGGCCGGCACGGGAATTTCGATCTGCACCTGCGCGGTCTCCAGGATCCGCCTGCGTGTTGTCACATACAGCGGATGATCCTGCGCCAAGAATCCGCTGAAGTGCGGCGTGAAGACGGGGCCGATGGGCGAGTGCTTGGCATACGCCTCGGCGGGTTGTGATCCCATGTAGTAGTACGGAGGCGAGCCGCATTTCGTGAGCATCGTATCGAGAGCGGCAGAGAAGGCTTGATAGTTTTCGCGTGTGCCTAGAAATTCCTGTCGGCGATCATTCAGAGATTTTGGCTGAAAGAGGATCACGCCGGCAACGATCAGCGCAGCGATCACGGGCCATGCGATCTCCCCCTCGATGGCACCTTCCCCAAGTTCACTGAGTGCGAGGAGTGCGATCGCAAACAGTCCCACGAACGCGTTGCCGGCGTCGTTGCCCGTGTAGCCGCTGATGCCGAAGGCGAGGCTGAGGAGCATCAGTGCCGCCATGCCGCGGAGCACCGTGAAGATGGTTCGCGGCGAGAGCCACAACAACACCCCGATCAGCACCGCGCATCCTGCCCCCAAAATCTGCACGGTCCACAGCGTCTCGCCATACTGCGGCACTTGAGAATAATCCGTGATCCCGGCGTCGTGCATCGCAAAATTGATGCGCCAAAGGGTCGTGACATACATCAACCAGTATGAAACTACGACAAGGATCGCGGGTGCGAGGATGCGCCCCCCACGCGCCTGCTTGGCGATCACAAGGCAGAAGCAACCCGCGAGGATGTACCCCAGCAGCGGCATGGGCGAAAAGAAGGTGAACCCGCCGAAGAACCGCACAATCCAGATCGCACGGATGAAGAGCGGGAAGGCGGTGACGTCCATCAGGCGATTGCCGAACATCACGGGCAGGTAAATGTGCCAGTATCCGCTCCAGAATCCCGTGATGAACAGAATGATCAGTCCCGCCACCGCCGCGAGTGCGAGCGGTACAAGAAAGCAGCGCACGAAGGATCGCGGTGTCTTACAGATCAGGAGCGCCGAGGCCAGCAGCGCCAGAAAGAACGGTTCCTTCATCCCAATCGCGCCGAAGATACCCAGGGCCGCAAGCGCGATCCTCCCGCGTCCGGGTTCACGCTCATCCCAGAGAATACTGAGCACGTAGATCAAGCCGAAGAACGCGCCGAAGAGCTCGGTTTGGAGTCCTCCCACCACCTGCTGCAAGCGCAAGCTCAGTAGAATGCCGATGAGGATTGCCAGGAGAAAAGCGAACATTCCGCGTACAGACGACGTCTTTCCCCAACGCTTCCACGCCCAGAAGCCGAGCAGCGTGGGGATGAGCGTCAGAAAGGCCATCTCCACAAATGCCACCAGACGTTCGGTGCCAGTTACGACGAGCGACAGCGCAAAGAGGATGAAGATGCCCGGAGGTTTGGATTCCAGCAGGTCCACGTAGGGCTTCAGTCCGTTCAGGATTCCGCGCCCCATCGTCAAATAGATGAAGGCGTCGCCGTTCATGGGTCCTTCCCACTCGAATCGCAGCATCTCGACCAGGTCATAGAGTCCCTTGAGGAGCACGAGGCCCAGCACCGCGAACACGAAGAAGATCACGATGCGGTGCGAAAGCAACACTCCAATTCGCTTCAGGAGAGGAGTGAGCATCGAACGGAGCCGTGCCTTCAGCTCGGGGCTGATCACACGGCGATTATAGCAGTGCGGTGATGTGCGTGATACTACGCCCTCGTCATCAGCGTACCACTCTGCACCTCTTTCTTCACTTTCATGCCGATCACATCGCCCTTCTTCGCTTTCTTGATGGGCTCGTGTTCGATCTGGAGCGAGGTGATCTTCTGTGTGAGCTCATGCGTGCCGCGATTGAAGCTCACGCGGTCTCCAAGCATCACCGGTGAAGTCAGTTCCACGATCGCGACCGAGATCTTGTCGTAGAAGTGCGTGACGCGGCCGAGCACTTTGATCGCTGGTGTTTTCTTCTTCACTAGCTTCGCTGTCACGTTCTTTTTCATCTTCTGGGCAACTCTTTTGATGGTCGCCTTCTTCACGGCGTGCTTGATGATCTTCGCGCGGGATTTTGCTTTTGCGGTGATCTTCTTTGTTTTGATCTTGGACTTTGCCTTGGACTTGGTGGGCATAAGAGGAAGAGGGGAATTAAAAAACATGCTACTCCCTCCATCCCTGTGTTGGCAATTGGGGCTTGGGAATGGGGAAAAGTTCCGATTATTCAATCCCCATGACATCACGATGCGCGCCTGTACTGAGAAGCAATAACACGAGCGCTTCATGGTCTTTTCTATAGATGAGCAGCCAATCGGGTCCGATATGACACTCCCGCCGCCCCGCCAATTCGCCATGCAATGCGTGATCGCGACAACGATCCGGTAGCGGAATCTCGGACGCCAATTGCTCAATGATGGTTTCGAGCTTCCTCACATCCAAACCGGATTTCAGCAGGCGCTTGTAATCCTTCCTGTATTGCTTCGATGGTTTGATCGCGAATTTTCTCACTGTTTGAGTATATCTTCATGCATCTCGCGTGCCGAGGCATATCTTTTGCCATGTTTGAGCGCCCATGCCTCTTCCCGAAGAATCTTTCGTTCTTGTGCCGGTGTCATACCGTTGACCGTGAGAATCTCGAATGGAATGCCCTTTTTGACGATGATTTGCATAAGGTACATATTGATGGCCGTGCTCAGATCGAGGCCCAGCTTACTCAGGATGCGCTGAACGCTCTTTTTGGTAGCCGGATTCGTTCGGACTTGAATGGTGGAAGTCATGCATGCATAATATCGGACTGTAGTGACATTGTCAATACAATGTCAGTGATGTCGTCCGAGTCGATCCCACTCCGTCAGTTTCCCCATCTTCCGTTCAATAATATCCGCTTTCCTCAGGCGCGCGATTTGGCTGCGCGTGAGCATGGGGAAATGCTTCACGGAATCGATAAAGTTATACACATCCCACAGGTCATCTTCCGCCGTCATCCAGTTGCGGTCATCAAATCGTGACAGATCAACCGGTTTTGAGTACGACCTCAAAGTCTTCTCGCCGTCATCCATGAAGTATTCATGAAAGTAACTCATCGCGAGTTCGCGGATCGTTTTGTAGATGGGCTCGCGGTACCGCAGCACTCCATGATTGGTTTTGCTGATCGCGCCGAAGCATCCGTCCAGCTTGAACACCGCCACCACATGATCGTAATCGTACGAGGTCGCCTTCAAGTCCATCACGAGCGGAGGCAGGCCGTGCACGCGCAAGATCGCCGCCGCGAGCATTGCTCCTTCCATACATTGTGCGCGGCGCTCACGCAGAACTCTCCTAGGTGAGAGGCACGCGGGACCGGTACGCTGAAAGTTCATGGGGATCGCATCAATAAAATCCTGGATTTTTCTGGGGGTGTTGAGCGGGCGCACAAGCCGGAGTTCCGCGTGTGTGAAGCCGGAGTTCATGCGGAAAGTATAGAGGATTACGATCCGAACTCGCTCGTGTACACGTCCTTGTCCCACAGAATCCACGGTGAATCCGGAGGAATGGTCGTGCTGATCGGTTTGCCCGTCTTCGCGCACGTGCGGCCATAGAGCCTGACGCCACCGATCTTCTGAGCACGCTCCTCCATTCGTTCGTCGTACGCAGCTCGAGGGAGAGGGACGCCCAGCCGGCGGTAGTTCATTGTCATATCTACTCCATGTCGTTTAGTCGTGGAGATGCCAGAACCCTTTTGCTTCGGCCTCAGAGGAAGTTTGCCCTGCTCCGTCCACTGGGCCTACACCAAACTCTTCTCGAAGATATCGACGTATTTCCTATAAATATAACTGCGACCATATTTTTGCGATTCGTCTTTGATTTCCAGAATGCCAAGCTCGCAGAAGCGGTCAACGACCTTCTGCGCACCCGTGCGCGTGCTGAAGCCCGCCCATTTCTGAATCGTGCCTACGGTCACGACCGGTTGAGCGAACAGCTTCGGCAGAATGTTCATCGCGCTCTCCGACGATATCTTATTGAGTTTGCTGATTTTCGCGATGTCCTGCTCGCGAAGAACCGTGATCTCGCGGACCGTCTCTATCGCGGATTCCGCGGTCTCGATGATTCCGTCGAGGAAAAATTCGACCCACTTTTCGCTCCGTCCCTCGCGATAATCCGCCAGGCGCCGGTAGTAGACCTGCTTGTACTTTTTGAAATAGGAAGACAAGTACAGCGTCGGCTTTTCCAACAGACCTTCTTTCCACAGGTAAAACGTCACCAGCATGCGTCCCGTTCTGCCGTTTCCATCCAGAAAAGGGTGAATGGTCTCGAATTGCGAATGAATGAGGGCAACCTGAATCAGCGGAGGAATGACCGTGCCGGCATGCAAAAATTTTTCAAAATCCCCCAGAGCGGCATGCATTTCATGCACCGGCGGCGGTACGAAATCCGCGTCGGCCGGACTCTTCCCTCCGATCCAGTTCTGGCTTTTGCGAAAATTTCCGGGGTCCGAAAAGTGCGTCGAGCGCGCGTCATTCATCAACTGCTGATGAATTTCGCGGATGAAGCGGAGAGAGAAAGGAAACTCTTTCATGCGCTTCATTCCATAGTTCAATGCTTGGATGTAATGGAGAATGTCGTCGACATCGGGCGGCAACGTGTTATCAGTTTTCACTTTTGCCTCGAGTGAATCGATCATTGTCGCCTTCGTGCCTTCGATTTGGCTGGATGCCGCCGCGTCCTTTCGCACGTACATGGAAATGAAAAAATCCACGTCCTGAAGAAGTTGCGTGATGCCGTCGAGTTTTCCCAGGAGACGCGACGCCTGCGCGTCTTTCTTGATGATGTCCGGCGCATAGGAAAAAAGTTCCTTCGCTGGAAAAGGTGTTGGAATGAATGCCTTGAAACCGGTGGGTTGTTGGACATTCCTGCCGACGGGGAAACCGTGACTATTCATAGGGTGAATGTCTACAGTTTATATAAAACAGTAGACATTGGCAAGTAGAATGTCTACGGATTTTATTCAAAACTCGGAGCACTCGCTCTTCCTGCACCGCCCCCGGTATGGCCAGCCCGCGCTGTGAGTCAGGGGTTCGCATGTATACTTATAAATATCAATAATATTGAATATTGTCAATATTCTCTGGTCCCGTTCAATAGATTCAAATTCATGGGAGATTCACTCGAACATCTGCACAATCATCGGTAGAATAGAGAGTCCGTTCTCTGGAATCGCCGCTTCAATGCAATGCCACCTAATTAAGCTGTTCCAGGGGATGACCCCACTTCGCGCTCCGGCGCTTCGCGGGGCGGGAGGAGGAAGTAATTTTTCTTCCCGAGTTTTTTGTTCGTTACACCTCTGGGGATGACAGGTTTCGACAGCGTGATTCATGGTGCGGCATCGCCTCTGTTCGGGATGGCAACGATTCCCGTTACCCAACGTTGCAACCAATAGATGCTAAAACATCTGTATCTGCACGCCTCAAGACCGGTCTGCGCTTCGCTCAGGGGCTCCGCTCCTCGGTGTTCGCAACATCCTTCGCGATGGCTGCATAAGTTTCCCTCATCGGAAACGCGCTCCCCTCCGACTCCGCTACGGGGATCGGGCGTCACTAGCGGGCTGAGTCGTCATCTGACGTCTGGACGCACTCAGTATTCCGGCGTCATCACTCGCTCTTCATCTCTGTTCCTTTCTGAGAAGAAGCGAGAATTGAGAGGTTCATGACAGTATAGGCATCCGTACTACACGTTGGACCCGGGTTCAAATCCCGGCATCTCCACCACACTTCGCTCGCTGCGGCGAGCTTCGCGTGGTAAACCACGAAGCCCGCAGGCGAAGTGGTTTACCAGGCCGCGTAGCCCGCAGGCGAAGTGGTTTA
>CAZXIO010000074.1:0-6420 GCA_964640805.1 uncultured Candidatus Peribacteria bacterium | reverse complement strand
AATATTACGAGGGGGATACTGGGGAGAGGAAGGGAATGAAGATCGAAGGACGAAGGTCAAAGGTCGAAAAGCGGCCGATACAGTAACCGTCCGTTTTTTCGATCTTCGTTCTTTGATCTTCGGCCTTACTAGTCTATATACTGTCACTCGTTCCCCCTTCTCCTCTGATGCCTAAACCAATAATGGATTCCGACTTCGAGCAAGAAGTCCTCAAAAGCCCTCTCCCCGTCGTCATCGACTTCTGGGCCCCGTGGTGCGGCCCGTGCAAAGTGATGCTCCCGATTCTGGAGGAGCTGGCCAAGGATCTGGACGGCAAAGTGAGCTTCGTGAAGATGAACGTGGACGAAAACCCCGATACCCCGGGGCAGTTCAATGTGATGGGCATCCCGACCTTCGTGATATTGAAGGGCGGCACGCAGGTGGGGCAGGTGGTGGGATCGAAATCGAAGGAAGACATGCGCGCAATCATCGACAAGGCCATCGCATAACCCCCAATGAACCCCTCTTATAAACCATGAGCGGTACCACAATCCTCTCTCTCATCGGCATCGTCGCTTCCTTCTTCATCGTCCTCAAGCGCGAAATGGTGGCCGACATGATCGGCGAAGCCGAGTGGATGCGCAAAATCGGCGGCGTGCACATCTTCGTCGTTCTCTGCGCGATCCTGCTCTTTTTCTGGAGCATCGCCGCGCTCACGGGCACGCTCGATATCCTCTTCGCGCCCATCAAGTCGCTCTTCTCGGTGTTTGCGGGGGGAAAAGTAGTGCAGTGAATATTTGAAACATCTACGAGAGGGCAGAGACGATTAGCCTTTCTTGAGAGATTTTATCAGTATGTGGTCCCTGTCCATGTAATTCAGCTTCTTATAAAACTTGTAAGCGTCTTCGTTCGGCGCGAAACATTCGATTGTGACGACATCACAATTCTTTGATGTGAAGTATTGCTCCATTCTCTGTATAAGTTCGTTGCCGACGCGCTGCCCTCTGTATTCGGGAAGCACGATCAATTCGTTGATTTTGCCATTTATCGAAGGATATCTCTCAATGTTTTCAGTTCCAGTTCTATGGACGACACCGATAATGCATCCAATCATCTTTCCCTCATCTTCAGCAATGAACACGGCTCCACCGTGTTCCTGCATTTGCTCGAATGAGCGAGTGATGTATGTATCTGCATCGAAATCTTTCAGCCTTCGAATACGGTGAAGTGGGTCGAGATTGGCTACATATTCTTGGAGCTGTCCGATGCAATGGATTAATTCCTTTCGATCACTTTCCCGATACTCGCGAAAGACGATGCTCATACGCAACATAGTAGCGAAAATAATGTGTCTAATGTTATATCAATGTGGTGGATTTTTTTGAGGCAAGGTGTCTGTACCGAAACATCGTTCCTGAACCAGACTTCAAATATTTCTCGTATTGAGCCGCCTGTTCTCTTGTGGGAAAAGCTGTGAAATTCACCATGGTCCATGGTCTGTACTTGGCAGTCGAAGGGACTCCGCCTTCGTTGTGTTTGATGAGTCTGTTCTCGACATTTTCCGTCAGGCCAACGTACTGATATCCGCACTGATTCCTGAGGATGTAAACGTAGTGCCACATAGGCCGAACATGATAGCAGAAATGGCTTGCCAACCGTCAGCCTTCGCTCCTGCGGGAGCTACGGCCGACAAGTAGTCAGGAGGTCGTGCGTGAAGAGCCCACCTCCGCTCGCTGCGGCGAGGCTACCGCGGGCAACAAGTTTATGAAATAGCCAACCTTCGCTCCTGGTGGCTCGCCATCCGTAGCCGCAGCGTCTTTGGAAGTAGAAGAATGACCGAAGTCCAGGAGACTACGGTCGGCATCCTACGCTGCGCGAAGGATGGTGGAGTTGAGGGGATTCGAACCCCTGACCCCCTGCTTGCAAAGCAGGTGCTCTACCAACTGAGCTACAACCCCAACTAGTTCGAAAGAAGGGTGCGGGGCTGACCACTGAGCTACAGCACCACTGCTGCAAGTTTACATGAGCTCATGCGGAGCTTCTATGCAAACCATATACCAAAACTCCCAGCGGAATACATCCGCTGGGAGTTGGTTCTTTGATTGATAGCGCGCGGACATTAGGCGACCGCGGCAAAATTCCTCTTCACGAACTCCATGGCATCCAAGTGGACTTCCAGCCCGGTCATGTTGGGTAGGTTGTTCACGTGGAGAGCCTGTTTGATGAAGGACGAGACATCGTTGCCCACGGCTTCGACGTAGAGCGTGTGAGGCAGCTTGGCAGCCGCGAGAAACCGGAAGATATCCGGCGTCAGCGCCTGCTCTTGCCCGAAACGCGTCCTGCCGTAGTCCGAGAAGTGGATGCAGCTGGCCAAGTCCTTGACGCTCTCCCATGCCTCGACGGTCGATTTTTCCCCCTGCCCCTGATGGCAGGAATCGAGGAGGTAGCGCATCCAAGCGCTCCTTCCCTTCAGGATCTGTCGCATGCGAGCGATGGTGGTTGGGCCGGGAGGGGGGTTCTCGTGCATGTTCAGGACCTCCCAACCGACCACATGCTTGGCCTGCGCTGCCTCTTGATCGACGCCCTGCACGAAGTGCATCAGGCGCTCATCCTGCTCTTGCGGGGTGTCATCCTCGAGATGCGTGTTCATGAGACCTTGGGGGAAAGGCCCGTGGAGCCCGGTGGAGCGGACAATCGGACTCAGCTCCAGACTCTTTTTGAACTGATCCATGGCCCGAACACGTTTGGCCCTGATCGGACTGATCGGGCACGCACCGCCTTTCCCCGGCTCGATGAACGCCAAGAGACCGCTGATTTCGACGTCACCGTCATTCTGATCGTCGGCCCACTTCCGCACATCCGTGAGGTAGGCCGGGGTATACCCGATCAGAAACATCTGGAAGGCTCGGAAGCCGGCTTTGTACCGAGCGTCGAACTCCGCACGGTCATCTTTGAAATCTTTGCTGGCATCCTTGCCAAGCACGACGACTCCCACACGGTAGTCGCCGGTTGCCGCGAAGTGATTCGCGCTCATACATCACCATCCTTCGAAAAAAGAAATGTTGCACTGGTCACGCGCCAGCACACTGACAAAGAACCGAAATCCACCTGAATAAATTCAGGAGCTTGTCATTGTAGGACAAAAAAATGCTTATTCAATGTCCAAATGAGCCGCCTGAGGGTCAGGTCAGAATCTCCGCTACCCGCCCCTGTTCCACCGCCATCTTCAATTCCAAGCCAACTCTTTCTCCGACGCTCATGGAGTGCCCGTAGAGATACCCTGAGTATGGAGTGGCCGCGCTGCCGGGTGAGCCGGGAATCCTCAAACTGACATCGAAGATGACGATATCTTCATGGCCCTCTTCGGCAACAACGGCTCCCTGCAGTGCAAATGGCCCGATGATGCCTTTGCCTGAGGGATCGATTTTTTTTGGTAACTTCTGACAGGCTTTCACGAACTTTTCACCGAGATCGAAGGCTTTTTCGAGGATGGACTCTTTGACCGTCACTGCGATGTGGCCCGTCTCGATCCGCTTGAGGGGAATTTTTCCGGCCACATTGCGCTGCTCATCGGCCGTCATGTGCAGGAAGCCGTCCAGATTCGTCTGGCGACGCGTGTCGGTCCCCAGAAGTTCGAGACGCTTCGTGAGCGGCGACCAGAAGAAGTTGAAGTTGACCGCAGCGCCCACGATGAATTCCTCGATCGGAGCCTCGCGCCACTTAAGCGTCACTTTTCCCTCACTCTCCAGCCGCATTCCGGTATCGATGTAATCGCGCGGGGAACTGACCACGAAGAACGCCCGCTCGTACCCGCGCTGCGCTTCGGCAGCTTTCACGATCACGGGACGGTCGATCTGTTGATAGTCAGTAAAGATTTTGGGCGTTCGGATCCCCGCGTCTTTGAGCAAGTGATACTGATTGTAGGTCTGGTTTCGCTCTTCCAATTTGAGGAGTGTTCGTGACCCGAAAATCGGCACCTGAAACGCATTCTCGACCTTCGCGAAATCGTCGAAGTAGACCCAGAAGTAGCGGTTGTGGACGAAGATCGTGTTCATTTTTCGGAGTTTCTTCTGAATATCTTTCTTGAGGATGTCCTGGAACTGATCGAGGACGATAACGTCATCGATGCACCCGATCCCCTCGCGCGTCCTCGTCTTAAAATATTTCGTGAATGTCTTCTCCCTCCCCTTCCTCGCCACACACACCGTACTGAACCCGCTCATCTTCGCCCCGTGGCAGACATCAAGAGCACTATGACCTCCAAGGACTCCAATCGTGAGGTTCTTGAAGTCGTAGCCTTTGAGGAGAGACTGGGAGTTCATGGATGGAATATTAGAGTATTAGAATATTAGAGTACTAGGGGTGCTGTATTGAATGCTTCTATTATTCCATTATTCCAATCTCTAATACTCAACCGAGTATCTCCCCCAACCTCCCCTTTTCTATCGCCTGCTTAATCTCGCGCGCAATTCTCCGTCCGGTCGACATCGGCACATCGTACTTGAGCGCCGTGTAGGGTGAACCTTCCACGAACGGATTCGTACCGGCAACGATGCGCGCGCTGATTTCGAACACGAACATCTGGAGCTTGCGCGTGATGATCATTTCCAGACAGAACGGTCCGAAGAGTCCTTTGCCTGCGCCGAGTTTTTTGCTTTCGGCGACCACCCGATCCCCCATCGCGAACATTTCCGGAAGCAATGATTCCCGCACCACGATGGGGAAATTCCCCACGATCGTGTAACTCGTGAAAATGTTGGCAGCCAATTGATCTTCCGCGCGGATACGCCCGATGCTGTCGGCGTTCGACTCGTAGCGCTTGTCCATGCCCATGATTTCGAGCTCGCCCGTGATGGGAGACTGAAAGTAATGAACATAGACCGGCGAACCGACGATGTATTCCTGGATCACGAAGTCGTTGTCGTCGGGGTACTTGCGGTTTTTCACTTCATAGAACTGCTGCGCCGATTTCGCCACGAAGTAGCCGAACCCGCCTCCCGCACCGTGGAATTTGACGATCACGGGGCAGTCGATGTCTTCCGGTTTTTCGAACACGCGGGGGAGCAGCAATCCCGCTTTCAGCAACCACTCGCGTTCCATCGTTCGGTTGCTCTCCCACTGCAGAATCTCTTTGGTGCCGTAGTACATCGCTGTTGTCTGCTGTACGCGTTCGGGGCCCAGATACGCCACGAAGGAGCCGTGCGGGATGACGATCGCATTGCGCTTCTTGAGTTCCGGATCGATCTTGCTCTCCCACTCCGACCAGTCATCCACGAACAGATACTCATCCGCCACCCCGTACGATTTGTACGCCCGCTCACTTCCCTTCTTGCAGATCACGAGATTCCGCATGCCCTCGTCGCGCGCGCCCTTGAGGATCTGGAGCGCGGTGTGGCTCCCCATCGTGGCGATCACGTAGTCTGTAGGATTATGAGAAAGGGCCGGCGGGGAAGCCTTGGAGGTCATGGTATTTCGTGAAATATAGCAAGTAGGTAGCTTTGGAGCAAACAAAAACCCTGGAACCGAAAAGATCGAAGTTCGAAGACAGAAGGCCGAAAAACGCTTTTCGAGCTTCGTCCTTCGACCTTCAGCCTTCGTTAATATCCTCTGTACGTCTGCCCCATCTTCTCGCGCACTTCGCATTCGATCATGCGCGCGGGGGCGCCGGTGAACTGCTCGCAGTCGTTATCAACCTCCTTGGCCGAAATCGGTTTGGCGGGAGGCGAGGCGTGCGTGCAGTAGCGGGATGCTTCGTCCTGAATCTTTTTCAGCTGCATGCGCACATCGGCGTTGGCCGGCTTCGCGGGGAGTGATTTCTCCAACACGGCATCGATCTTGCGACTGAGGATCATGGCGGCCTCGCAGGCAGTCGCGCTTGTTGCAACGGGCGCAGGTGCAGCCGACGATTCCGAGCCGTCCTTCTCCCGCATGCCACGCTTGACAGTGTCGGGCGGTTGCGGCGTGTCGATCTTGAGACGGCGGAAGTATGTGGCGGCATCTTTGCGGATTTCGATATTGAGTGCCGGCCGCGTGGTATTTGCCGACATGGGCATGGCGCCCCAGATCGAGAGTACGCTCGCACTCACGATTGCGGCGGCGAGCACCGTGCAGACATTGAATCGCAGTTCGCGCTTGTCCATAGAAGAGTTGGGAATGGATGTGGGTATCGAGACAGTATGGCAGATTTGGGACGAATATTCAATTACAAATAATCTGCTATCCTTCTTCTACTGGTGCCGTAGCCAAGTAGCCCGTGCTTCGCCCTTCATAACCGATCCTCAAAAGTCATCGATCAAAAAGGTCCATTGAGGGAAGGCTACGCAGGGCTATCGCAGATTGTTCATTCTGGTACATTCCTTCCCCATTGGTGCCGTAGCCAAGTAGTAAGGCAAGGGACTGCAAATCCCTCATGCGTGGGTGCGATCCCCACCGGCACCTCCA
>CAZXIO010000073.1:0-6572 GCA_964640805.1 uncultured Candidatus Peribacteria bacterium | reverse complement strand
CGCCCCTCTTTGATGTTATCCACTGCCATCATCGCAGTGAGCATGCTGTGATCCTGATTGTTGTAGCGGTGCATGCCATTTCGCCCGATCAGGAAGATATTCGGGATCGTGTTCACGTAGTCTTCGACCACTTTGAGTTGCGTATAACTGCCCCAGTACGCCGGATAGGCCTTTGGCATGCGCAGCACGCACGCATCGAGCAGATCTTCTTTCTGGATGAAGCCGATCTTCTCCATTTCACTCACACCGAGGTTGATCAGATCCTCATCGGGCTGAATCCACAGGTCACCGCCTTCGTTCACAAAGTATTCCAGCCCGATCCAGACAGAGTTTTTGCGGTCTGCAACCATGTACGGGCTCCAGTTATTAAAGATCTGGACCCGACCGACGCGCACGCCTCCTTCCTGAATGTAAATCCAGTTATCGGGAACGTCTGTGGCGGGCTTTTTGCCTTTTTCTTGGACGTGGAGCTTCTTGAGAAGAAGACCGACCGTGAGGAAATCGCGGTACTGGAGGCCTTCCGCGACTTCCGTGACGATTGCCGGCGGATGCGGACGCATCATGCCGAACAGATGCTTGATCGGCATCGTGGAGAAGAAGTAATCGCATTCCACTTCGCGCGTTTCTCCCGTACGGACGTCTTCGGCCGTCACGCTTGTGACTTTTCCATCTGTCATTTTTACGCCGGAGATACGCGTGTGCATGTGCACCTGAGCGCCGCATGCCTGGATCTGCTCACTGACCGTCTCCCACATCTGGCCGGGGCCGTACTTGGGGTAGAAGAAGCGCGTGATCAGGCTTGTTTCGCGCTCCTGCTGCGCTTTCTTGAAATCACTGCTCAGTAAATCTTTGATGGCGTGCATCACGGCCCGCTTGAGGCTTAAGCCCTTCACCCGCTGCGCGCCCCAGTCGGCACGGATTTGTGAACACGGCACGCCCCAGACCTTTTCGGTATAGGCCTCGAAGAATGTTTTATAGAGCCTGTCCCCGAAGCGATTCCGATAGAACGCATCCAGAAATGTTTCGTCTTTGAGCGGGAACACCTGCCGTTTGATGTACGAAAACCCGATCATCATCGTGTTCCAGAGCCCGAGCCTCCTCGCCACGTAGAACGTGATGCCGATGGGGTATGGGAAGAAGTGTCGCCTGTAATAAATGCGGCTGAGGCGGGGGCGCTGGAGCATGACCTGATGATCAACCTCGGGATCCGGAGCTTTGGTCTGCACGCCTGCTTCAGGCATACATTGCGGGCACAGATATTCCATGACCGCATCGACCGCATAGTCGATCTCATGGTTTTTCTCTTCGGTGTCCGCTGCAGCCGCTCCCTGCTTCGGCATAATATTGAACCACCAGTTCATCACACGTTCGCTTTTGGAAAAAAACCTGTGCCCGCCGATGTCGATGCGGTTGCCTTTGTAATTGAACGTCTGCGCAATGCCGCCGATGGCTCCCGTCGCCTCGAAAACGAGGGGCTTGATGTCGGTGCGCTTGAGCAATTCATACGCCGCCGTAAGGCCTGCGGGGCCGGCGCCTGCGATGACTGCAACTTTCTGAGGCATGGGCGGAGTGTAGCATCCCTCGTACGCCGTGCTCCGCACGGCTACTCGGGATGACAGACCCTTTTTAGAAACAAGCGCCTCGACATGTTCTGTCGAATTTACCGCATATGCGGTGATAAGCGCCGGACCTCCTTCATGACGGCCGAAGGAGATGCGAAGAAGACTACGTCGACGCCTTATTCATAGAAAGACCTTGTCATTCCGAGTAGCTCGCCGGAGGCGAGCGTACGAGGAATGGCTGAGTATTGAGTCTGCCTTTACTGCGACGGGCGTACGAGGAATCAATGAGGCAATTGCACCCCCATCAACTTGCAGTCCGCATCCATCATAATCTTGGCCAGTTCCTGCGGCGTGGTCTTCGCTTCCCAGCCCAACTGCTTCTTCGCCTTACTGGCGTCACCGCACAGGAAGTCCACCTCGGCCGGACGATAGTAGTGCGGGTCGGTGGTGACGATCACTTTGTTCGTGCGCGTGTCGGTGTAGTGCTCGTCGTGGCCGCTGCCTTCACGGCGGTACTGGATGCCTGCGTAGTGGAGGCAGAATTCGAGGAATTCACGAACGGAGTACACCTTGCCCGTGGCGAGGACGTAATCGTCGGGTTTGTCCTGCTGCATCATCATCCACATTCCCTCGACGAATTCTTTGGCGTATCCCCAGTCGCGCTTGGCTTCCAGATTGCCGAGACGCAGGCACTCCTGATTCCCTGCGAGGATGCTCGCGAGCGAGAGTGTGATCTTGCGTGTCACAAAGTTCTCGCCGCGGCGGGGTGATTCGTGATTGAAGAGGATGCCATTGATGGCATACATGCCGTAGCCCTCGCGGTAATTGCGCGTCAGGTAAAACGAGTATGCCTTTGCGCACCCGTACGGACTGCGAGGGTGAAAGGGCGTGGTTTCGTTCTGGACCGCTGTATCCGTCTTGCCGTAGAGCTCGCTGCTGCTTGCCTGATAGAACCGCGCGGGGAGGCCGCTTGTTCGCAGGGCCTCGAGCAGGCGCGTGGTGCCGAGGCCCGTGATATCCCCCGTGTACTCGGGCGTATCGAAGCTGATGCCCACGTGCGACTGCGCGGCGAGGTTGTAGACTTCCTGCGGCTGCACCGCCTGAATCACGCGCATGAGCGAGCTGCTGTCGCCCAAATCCCCATAGTGGAGCTCGATGGGCCGGTCGGGCGTGTTGATATCCGAAAACAGATGGTCGATGCGGCCGCGGTTGAAGCTGGAGGAGCGCCGGACGATGCCATGGACCTCGTAGCCTTTGTCGAGGAGCAATTCGGCAAGGTAGGAGCCGTCCTGACCGGTAATGCCAGTGATAAGAGCTTTCTTAGTAGGCATGGCAAGGAAGTATAGGAGCAGCCTCGGTCGTTGTCATCCTGAGCCTGCGAAGGATCGACAACGCCGTTGTTTATGGTTCCCTTCGGCGAACTCAGGGCAGGCTCCAGCTCACCATGACAACGGCTTCCCTGCAATTAGACCTGACCTTATACTCCTTATCCTCATGACTAAAATTGCAGTAATCGGCCTCGGCTACGTCGGCCTCCCGCTGGCCCACGCCTTCGCAAAGGCGGGCCACAAAGTGACGGGCTACGACATCTCTCAAAGCCGCATTGATGAGCTCAGGACGGGCACGGACCGGACGAATGAGCTGACGGAGGAGCAGCTGAAGGAAACGGACATGTTCGTGACGACGGACTCCACGCGCATAGTTGATGCGGAAGTCTTCATCATGGCGATCCCCACTCCCGTGGACGGCAAAAACCGACCCGACATGACGATGCTCGAAGAAGCCTCGAAGACCGTGGGCAAGCGGATGCAACGCGGGGCGATCGTCGTCTATGAATCCACCGTCTACCCCGGCGTGACCGAGGATATTTGCGGACGCATCCTTGAAGAGACGTCCGGACTCCAATGCGGGACGGACTTCACGCTCGGCTACTCGCCAGAACGCATCAACCCCGGAGATAAAGAACACGGAGTATCCACGATCGTGAAGATTGTTGCGGGGCAGGACGAGAAAACGACGGACACACTCGTCGCACTCTACGGATCGATCGTGAAAGCAGGCATCCACCGCGCGCCCTCGATCAAAGTGGCCGAAATGGCGAAGGCAATCGAGAACGCGCAGCGGGACCTCAACATCGCCTTCATCAACGAAGTCGCCGTGCTTTGCGGCAAGCTCGGCATCAAGACGAATGACGTCCTCAGTGCCGCCGGAACGAAATGGAACTTCCTCAACTTCAAACCGGGCCTCGTGGGCGGCCACTGCATCGGCGTCGATCCGTATTATCTGATGGAAATGGCGAAGAAGCTGGGTGTGAAGAGCAAGGTGATCGGCGCAGGACGCGAAATGAACGATTCGATGGCGGCGTATGTTGCCACGCAGGTCGTCGCTGCACTCCCGATGAAGCCCAAACAAGCGCGCATCCTCCTGCTCGGCCTCACGTTCAAGGAAAATATTCCCGACCTGCGTAACAGCAAGTCATTTGATGTGATGAAGCAGCTGCAGAAAGCAGGCTGCAATGTGGAAGTGGACGATCCGTGGAGGACGTATGAGGACTTGAAGACGATGGGCCTCCCCGCCGGCCACTGGAGCGAAGGCCCGTTCGATGCCGTCCTCGTCCTCGTCCCGCACCGCGAATATCTGGAGACAGGAGTGCAGACGTACGTGGATGCGCTCAAGCCGGGAGGACTGTTTTACGACTTAAAATCAGCATTCGATCCGCAGGAGTTTGCGGAGAAAGGACTCAAGTACAGAGCTCTATAGAGCGGATTCAAGCACCCTCCAATACGAAAACCTCAGCTCCACCTGATGTTTTCCTTCTTTGATGGGAATCCCGAAGAACACACTGTTCGCCATCCACGGATGGACCTCAGCTCCATCTACCGTGACGATCCAACCGGGAAGATTATTTTCGGAGATGACAAGAATTTGTGAAGTCTGACTCTCGGTCGAGACTTTGATATCGACTGAAGACGGCCGATTGACCAGCACGCTCCCCTTTCCGTCCATCTTCACCGGACAGTCACGATCACACTCCAGCAATGTCCTTCGGGACGGCCACACTCCTTTCTGGATCGCTTCCATCGCAGAATGTTCTTCCACGGGAAATGTGACGATATCGTCGGCAAAATACGCATACGGCCGTGGTGCCGGATTTTCGTACACGTAGATTGGAATACCGAACGGCTGCGTGACGGTTTTGAAGACTTGTCTGAATGGCGCGGGCAAATCCCACGCCGTGACGATGTATTTGATATTGAGGATATTCAGGATGTCCGTCCGCTGCGCCAGCATCGCCCTCTTCTCTTTCACAGTGATCGGCAACCGGGCGAACTGCGCCTCGCTGCCGGCAATGATCTGGTCACTCCCCGCCCATGTGATCAACCGGCCCATACGACGCGACTGAATAGGATTGTAATGCTCGGCGCTGCTTAGCCCGTAGAGCAAATTCACGTTCGGGCCGATGTATTCGTTATTGAAGAGAAAATTCTCTTCTTCATCCGGATGAAACGGTACGGAAAGCATCTGAAAATTCGCTTCGCTCCCGAGGAAGGACATACTGAGCCCTTCGTGTGTCTTCAAAAACTCGGCAACCTCAGACTTCGGCGGGAACGAGGTGAGCGGTAAGCGCGGATACCACGGAAACAAGATCGCAAATGTGAGTACAGACATCGAGAGCGCCATCAGCTGAGGACGGAGTGAGGCTGGTTTCTTCCAGAACCGGTCGTGAAAGAGCCACGCTGTCACTGCGAGAGCGAAGATCGAGGCTGCATGGCGGTACGAGAGCAGTGAGAGCGTCCCCGTAAGCTGCCCGAACATGTTTGCAATGTACTGATGGTAATGTTCGGGCAAATAACCATACGGCGACGCCGCATAGATGTGCGCATCAAAGAATGCGTAGAGTCTGGTAAGGATGGATTCCTGCCAGAGTGATGCGAGAGCTGCGCCAAATCCTCCCAGCACACCGAGCACGCCAAGCCCTGTATACAGCCGCGCGATCCATTTTCTTGCTTTGACTCTATCCGGTCTTTGAAACGCATCGAATCCGTATGCCACAAGCACCGCGGCGGCGGCGTTGCCGAGGAACATCCATCTGACCTGCCCACGGAACAGACTGAAGACGGGGAGCTGATGGAGGAGCCAGAAGAGGGGCGAGTTCGGGAGCGCAATCAGGAGACAAAGGACGTAGGACAGGAGACATAACCTGACGACGGGGCGCCGGTCGTGACGGAGACAGAGGAGGAGTAATGCGAATCCGCTCGCCCCCAGATAGAGCCAGACACCTCCCGTGGAAAGTATGGGGAGATGAAGATGCGGGAAGAACGGTTGGAGAATGGCGCCGATGTTCATCCCCGCCTGTGCCTCGGCGAAGCTGAGCTCGGTACGGAACGAGAGCGGCCCATAGACCATCAGCGACGGAATAATGCGCAGTAATCCGATCGGGATGCTCAGCAGGATCAATAACGCCCCCAACAGCGGCACTCTGATCGTCCTGCTCCTCCACGCCATCACCAAAGTTACGCACCCGAACGCAATCAGCACGAACGGAATGAACTGGTAATAGACCGTCAGCCACATGGTACTGAGTAGCAACCACGTAAGAATGGAACTGCGGACGGGATGCTTCGGAAGATCGAGCGTGACGAGCAGGAGCAGTGGCAGGAGCGGGAAGAACGTGGCGACGGTGGGATCATGTAATAGCGTCCAACAGGCGGCGATGTATGCGATGCCGCCGGTGAATGACGCAAGCGGTGAGCGGCCAAGACGGCGCATGAGTACGCAGAAACAGAACCCCGTGAGCGTCATCGCAACTGCCGTGAACACGTGCAATGCATCAAGAGGACTGAATACGGCGCGCAGAAGATATGTGGTGGGCGCGAACGCGAGGCCATCGCCCACAAAGTGCGGGAATCCGTGGAAGTTCTGCGCATTCCAGAATACTTCTCCGCTTAAAAGTTTGCCGATGGAATAGAGTCCGAACGCAGGATAGTTCTGCCCGAATGCATCACCATC
>CAZXIO010000072.1:0-6925 GCA_964640805.1 uncultured Candidatus Peribacteria bacterium | reverse complement strand
GTAGGGATCGAACCTACGACCTCAGGTTTTGGAGACCTGCGCTCTACCAACTGAGCTACGCGCCTACGAACAAGTGATGACGAACGATGATGTGAAGAATCTACCAACTGCTTGCCCGCCGAAGCCCAGAGGCGAAGGTGGGAGCTACGCGCCTACAATGACCCTTAAAGAGCTGAGAGCAGAATATCATTCGCGATCATTTTTGTCCTGCCAACCACACCTCAAACATCGTACTCCTCCCACGAACCGCCATAACTTTGATCGATGCGCGTGGTGTCAAGTACGCCAAAAATGGAGGCGCGCTGAAATTGAGGACCATACCTTTCGGTTTTGAAAATCTGCGTTTTGAGGGCATCGACGTCAGGTTTTTGACTTGCAGGAATTCCCATGACATCCATTTCGTGCCATTCGAGCACCTGCATGACGGGCTCACAAATGGATCGCAATGCCCGGAAGACCACCGCCTGATCGAACCCCTGCACAATCGGACCCGTATGAAAAGCACGGAACAGATTCATGAGTTCGATTGCTCTTCTCTTCCTGTCCTCTGCAAGTCTTGCCTCCAAAAATGCCTGCGACCTCACGTCAAACAATTCCTCAAATATCCGCTGCGTCCGTTCTTCCGGGTGTTCCGTTGGCGTGCGCAATCCCTTAAACATGACCTCATAGTAATCAAACTCCACGCGATACACTATAGCTCTGGCTGCACTATTTCCCCGCCCACTCCCCAAACATCTCCCTCCCCACTTTCCACCTCCCCCGTTCGCGGAATGCGGGAATGGATTGTTTCTTGGCACCGTTCGCAAGGGTTTGAGGCGAATGCTTCTTGTCTTCTTTGGCGATCTGACTGAGCAGGACGACGTCATCTTCGCGCAGGTACGCGATGCGTTTATGGAGACTTTCTTTCATGAGGAGTGCCATGATGTGCTCCATGTCCTTCGTCGTGCGCTTTTCGTTCCAGTCCTGAAACGTGGAATAGTAATCGTGCTTCTCTTTGTTCCGGACGATGATGGGTGGATAGCCGTGTGATTTGAGTTGAAAATTCATCAGCGCGCGACCGACACGTCCATTGCCGTCGATGAATGGGTGAATGCGCTCGAATTCAAGATGAAATTCCAGAACACGCTGGAGCACGTGGTCTTCGCCGTTGCGGTACCGTTCGATCAGGTCATCCATCAGGAACGCAATCTTGGACGGAGCCGGTGCGATGTGGAGCCCCACGCGGACGAATTCTTTATCACGCCGGTAGCGTCCCGCAAAATCATCGTTGATGTGGCTCAGAAGCGTTTTGTGAATGAAGAGAATCAGCCCCTCGGTGAGCGATTGCTCTTCGCGAATTTTCGCAGCGAGGTATTCGGTGACTTTTCCCAAATTGATCGCTTCAAAAATTTCCCGCTGGCTGTGGTGAGGGGGGAGTGCCTGATGCATCAGGATTTTTTCGGTGTCATCGAGGGTGAGCGTCGAGTTCTCGATCGCATTGGAGTTATAGACGGCCTCCGGGAGTTCAGACTCTTCGAGAAGTGTGAGCAATGAGTCTTTGCCCTTCTTCAGCTGCGTGAACTGCGCCACTAATGCCTCGAGATGGGAGATGGTTGTACCGTGCATTTTATGGGTGAAAAGATAGAACTAGTATAGAGAATTCATATATAAAAGCAAGTAATTTAGGTGAAAATTTAAATTCCTCATGTGTTGCCCTCAGGCGGTTCCTCGTACGCCCTCGCTCCGCGAGGGCTACTCGGAATGACAAACCCTTTTTAAAAACAAAGGGCATCAATGTGTTCTCTATCTGGACGTTGTACGCCGTCCTTCGCGCACTTAGTTCAGGTTCTGCATTACGGTGAGGCGCTTACACAAACAACAGACATGTCATCCCGAGTAGCCGTGCGGAGCACGGCGTACGAGGGATCACGCCCTCTTTCCCCACTTTCTCGGCCCTCTCTTCACCTTCGCGGCAATCAATGCGACCGCTTCATCGAGCGTCATGGTCATCGGGTCACGTTTCTTGCCGAGTGAGGCATTGATCTTGCCATCCGTCACGTACGGACCGAAGCGACCGTCTTTGATGATCACGTTTGCACCTGTGGGATCCTGACCCAGTTCGCGCAGCGGCGTCGCGGCTTTCTTCTTCCGCTCAGCCGCTTCTTTGATGATGCCTTCACAATCGGCGAGCGTGATCGTGAGCAAATCTTTCTCGGGCGGGATGCTGACCGTGAGCTCGCCCGCGCGCAGGTACGGACCAAAGCGGCCAAATGCGATCGTGACGGGTTGCCCTTCGCGTTCGCCAATCAGTTTCGGGAAACTGAGGAGGCTCAGAGCCTGTTCGAGTGTGACGTCGTCGAGACTGATGTGTTTCGGGATCGAGGCGCTCTTGAGTTTGATTTTCTTCTCGCCTTTTTTCTTCTCGGGCAACTTCTCGGGGAGTCCAAGCTGCACGTATGGACCGAAACGCCCCGTGCGTGCGACGACTTCTTTGCCTGTTTCCGGATCGAGCCCGAGGATGCGCTCTTTGAGGACATCTTTCTTCTGGATTTCTTTCGTCTTGTCCTCGACGAGCTGCTTGAAGGGTTTGAAAAATCCGCCGAGGAACGTTGCGCTGCTCAACTCTCCCTCTGCGATATCATCGAGTGATTGCTCCATCTTCGCGGTAAACGCAAGATCAACGATATCTTTAAAATGCTCAGCAAGGAGGTCTGTGACCATGAACGCGACGTCTTTGGGGACGAGCTGCTTGCCGTCTTTCTCGATGTAACCGCGCTGCTGGATGGTGCTGATGGTGGGAGCGTACGTGCTCGGGCGACCGATGCCTTCTTCTTCCATTTTCTTCACGAGACTTGCTTCTGTGTAGCGCGGGGGAGGCTTCGTGAAGTGCTGCTCGGTCTTGAGTGGTTCGCCGAGGGTGAGCTCTTCGCCTTGCTTGAGCGGCGGCAGGAGTTTTTCTCCGGGTTCGACGTCATCCTCTTTCTTCGCATCACCCTCATCACGACCTTCCTGATACACGCGCATGAAACCGTCGAAGACAACTGTCTGGCCCGTCGCTCTGAATGTGTAATTTTTTGCCGCTATATCCGCTCCCACTCTCTTCAATTCCGCTGCGGCCATCTGTGTCGCCATCGTGCGGTTCCAGATGAGGGTGTAGAGCTTGAGCTGCTGGTGATCGAGGACGCCCGAAAGTGATTGCGGCGTGCGCGAAATTTCGGTGGGGCGGATTGCTTCGTGCGCCTCCTGCGCGCCCTTCGCTTTCTTCAGATACACGCGCGGCTCGGCCAGAACGTACTCGCGCCCGTAGAGTTTCTCGACCGTCTCTTTGGTATCCGTCAGCGCTTTTTGGCTGAGTGTGACCGAATCGGTGCGCATGTAGGTGATGAGACCCGACATGCCTTCGCCTTTGCCGAGACTCACGCCTTCGTAGAGTTGCTGCGCGACCGCCATCGTCTGGCGGACCGAGAAGCCGAGCTTGCGCGCGCCTTCCTGTTGCAATGTCGACGTCGTGAAGGGAGCCGGCGGCGTTTTCTTCAATTCTTTTTCGTCGATCGAGGCCACTGTGTAGTCAGCTCCATCGAGATCCGTGACGACCTGCTTCACATCCGCTTCGTTTGTGAGTTCCAACTTCTGCCCATCGCGCTTCGCGAGTGCGGCGGAGAACGTGATTTTTTGTTCTGTCTCCAAAATCGCTTCCACCGTCCAGTACTCCTCCGCAATGAACGCTTTGATCTCGCGCTCGCGGTCGACGATGATTTTCACCGCAACGGATTGCACGCGTCCTGCAGAAAGACCTCGGTAGACCTTCTTCCAGAGAAAAGGGGAGAGGGTGTAGCCGACCAGACGGTCGAGGATGCGGCGCGCCTGTTGGGCATCCACAAGTTTCATATTGAGGGTACGCGGATTTTTGATCGCCTCCTTTATGGCGCCTTCCGTGATCTCGTGGAACACGATGCGGTTCACGGTTTTGGGATCTTGTTTGAGCAGCTGCGTCAGGTGCCAGCCGATGGCTTCCCCTTCGCGATCTTCATCAGTCGCTATCCAGAGGTCATCCGCCTCTTTGAGCGCAGCCTTCAATTTTTTCACAGTCGCTTTTTTTTCATCCGGCACTTCGTACTCGGGCTCGAAATCATGATCGACGTCGACGGCCAACGTACTCGACGGAAGATCGCGCACGTGGCCCATGCTCGCCTCCACGTCGTAATCTTTTCCCAAAAAGCGCTTGATGGTTTTTGCTTTGGCCGGGGACTCAACGATGACGAGATGACGAGGCATGCAGAAGCAACAAGAGTATGAATGGAGAGGGCACTCGCCGGGGCGTAGTCACGGCGAAGCGCGCGGAGCCGGACGAAGACCGGTCGAGTGGGGAGCCTAGTGATGGAAGGAGTGCTCTGTCAAAGAGATATCTTTTTCCAAGCATGCTTTGCTATCTACTTTACCGCTTGAGAACGGGGAGAAGACACAATTGACACAATTGCTTAATTCATTAAAATAGCCATCTTTATGGCTACCCACGATTTCGGCCCCGTCGCACGATTCGATAAAAAATTCTTAGATCCCGATAAGGTCGATGGATATCAGTTTGTGCATGAATTGAGTCAGGCTGTGAACTTACGCATCTATGGGCCCGAGGCACTCCTGTACATACAGGAAGCGATGACATCGAAAGAAGACCCTGCAATTGTCACTCAGGCAGTGCGGTTTTTCATACAAGCACTCATACGCAGCGAAATGCTGTACCGGACTTCGAGGCCCGAACTCTTCCGCGACAATAGAGAATTCGATGCAGCGATGAAGACGCATCACATAAACGTCGCGCGCGGCAACATCGGATTGGTTCCGGATGCATTCGCATTCACGCCTGAAGAAGGGAGAGGGCAGGTGCAGTGCGCCGACGCGGCACTGAGCACGGTGGATAGACGAGTGCAACAGTGGTTAGCCTCGGTGAATGAGAACCGATTCACCGCAAGCACGATGCTCACGGGTGCCGAACTCTTGCGAAATTTCCAGAACGGACAGGCTTCGACGCTCCTCGGCTGGACCGAACGGAGTTTGTCGCAGAAAGCCATGCCGCACCTGACGCTCTCGAACCTGGCAATCGGTCAGATTGCCGGGCACGTTGCAAAATATGCTCAGCAACCGGTTCGCATGTTCGATATGGGAGCCGGAATGGGCGCGACGAGCGGCGCTATTTGCCTCGAAGTGAGGGATGCCCTCCGCGATCAAGCGCGAATGCTGCCGCCACCCTCCGTGACCGCGATTGAGAGTAATCAGAAATTTTTCCGGGAATTACGCGGACCGTTCTGGGACGCTCTTCGCCAGATACAACAGACCAGTCCATCCACCCCGCTCCTGGAAATGGTGAACTCGGACTTGACGGAAGGACTAACAAAACTGCATCCGAACACGTTACCGATGCCCGGAATCCTCGGTGTGTTTGCGGCAAATTACGTTTGGCATCGTCTGACGACGCCCATGAAAGCCGCCATCATCAAAGACATGAGCGATCTGTATCCCAACTGCATCTTCCTCATCGCCGATCTCGTGCAGAATGCTTCGCGCGTGAACACGCACTACTTCAACCTGCGCGACAATGGAATCCTCAACTGCGGCAACATCGGCCTCGCCGGTTTATTCGAGAAGTGCGGCATGACCGTGCAGCAATTGAATGCGGATACGGCACCTTCCTCGATGCATCCCGAACTTGCCACCCGCATCGGCGCGGGAACGACCAGCGATTCTATTTTCTTGATGGCATACAAGGGGGAAGCGGCTGAGAGGGCTCTCTATGCGATATGAACATGCAAAAAATCGACCTCATTTCGAACGCGGATTGCGAGCCCGACATCGGACCCGACCCAAAAGCCGAGCATCCCGCAACATGGGCAAACATGGCAACAAAAGAATTTCCTCTTGGTGAATTTCCCTGCGACGCAATCCATGAAGTTGCCATCAATCCGCGTATCTTGGAATTGGCTCCTCGGAATTCTTCCATTGTTGATCTGGGCGGGGGAATCAGAATACGTCCGCTGGATCAAAACATTTTGCGACAAAATAACCAGCAGCTCATCAATGTCGACTTTGTCTGGCCGACGCAAGGAGCGCTTCTCGATACTGTCCAAGTGTACGCAGATCTGCGCAGAATCCCTTCACGTTTCTGTGATGCAACATCGCTCGACAATGCGCTTCCACTCTACGACCAATTGTTAGAAAGCTTGGAGAGAATGTCGAACACTCCGGCACACATTTCAAGTATGCGTGCGGAATTGCGATTGCTTCTACAAGTCGTTCAACGGCACCCGATTGGTCTGATGATCGTTTCCAACATCCTGCCATACATGGGCCCCGAAGCACGGGAGAAACTCTTGCGTTTTGCCGCGGTGAATTTGATGCCGGGAGGGATATTGCTCTTTTCGAGCCGGGGGAAATTCACCGCTCAGCATGGAAAAGGATACAAGGATGACGAGAGGGATATTTTTACATTGTTGCGGAGTCGTCAGGATATGGAGAAACTGGAAGATTCCTTATTGGCTCCGGTGATGACTCCGGAACAAATACGGAGCGTCGCGGCTGCGTGCGGCGAAGACCCGTTTGAACCAAATAGAGAAGTACGAAGGCGCATTCGAGCAAAAGAAGTTTCTCTCGTGGCTCATAATGCATCAATGGACCGTAAGGATCTGCAGTTTTACAATTGGCCCAATGGCAGGATTTCTCTTTTTGATCTCGCGGAACGACTCATCATCCTCAAGAAAAAATGAACGCTGGGGCGGCGTTGACATCCTCAATTTTAGTGAAGCAATAGCCAAAAAAATGAAGTAAAGCAGAACGGACGTTCATTTCCGGTGAACATTTCTTTTGGCTTCCACAAGCCATTTTAGTCAATTTCTCCCAGCCGTAAGCGCAAAAGTCAATACCGATGGCTTGCACAAGCGAAAAGCAGGGGTAC